>DASXTY010000390.1:0-2279 GCA_036505155.1 Polyangiaceae bacterium
AAAGACGGTTGGAGTAATGGTCATCGGGGCTCCTCTCAATGATGAGCGACTGGCTCGCATCAATGAGCTGGCCCAGGAGAATTCCTTGATGGTGGGTCTGCTTTCTTCGAACCGTACCTTGGAGCTCATCGCAAACAGCAGCACTGCGCCGGCAGAGGTTCTGGACGCCGTCCGTCAACCCAGCGTGGAGGGGGCGATTCGCACCGCGGTTGAGACCAACGCGCTGACCGTGGCGGAAGAGCCAAGCTCCGGCTACTTGTTCGCCGTCGCCCCCCTACAAGGCTATGGGAAAACCCAGGCTTTGCTGATCGCGACGGTGCCGGCGTCGCTGGTCTTGGGACTGCCGCGGCAGCTTGCCACTACGATTTTCGGCGTAACCGCGCTGGGCTTGTTGCTGGTCGCGTTTGGGGGTTACTTGCTCGGTAACTACCTATCGCGTCCAATCGGCGAGCTGGAAGATGGCTTGCTGGCCATTATCAACGGCGACTCCGAGCTCCGATTTCAAATTGAGCATTCGGAGCTGGGCGGATTGGTTTTCCGGATCAATTCATTACTGAACGCGATGATGGGCGTGGCTGAGGAATCCACCGACGACCAAGGCGGGTCGGCTGCGACGCCTTCCGCTCACACTTTTCAGGACCCGCTCGGCGTTGACGAAAGCCTATTGGTATCGGACCAGGCTGACCCCGGCGCCAGCGCGACCCTGGCTCGAGAGCCGGCCGATCAATATTACCGGCGGGTGTTCGAGGAATTCATTGCGGCCAAGCGCCAGCTGGGCGATCCGGTGGATCATATCGGGTTCGAGTCCTTCCGTGAGCGAATCGAACAGAGCGAGCGGGATCTATTGCAGAGTCACTCGCGGCCGGTGCGGTTCCGCGTCGCAGTTCGGGACGGAGCGGTAGTCCTGACCGCGGTTCCGATCGGTTAACGGCTAGCTGTGGTATAAGCGAAAACCCAGCCATGGGTTTCTTGGATTTCTTCAGCAAGAAGAACCGCCAGCCGGGCGAGGCCCCCAGGCTAAGCGGGCGTGAGTTGACACGCCTGGGGCGCTTGGTGGAGAGCAAGCTCTCGCAAAATTACGATCGCCAAGAGGCGATCGAACAGCTGGGACGCATGGGGACGCCGGAAGCGGTGTCGCTGCTGCTCAAGCGTTTCAATTGGAGCATGGATCCCTCCATCACCGATCAGGAAGAGAAAGAGGCAGCCGCCAACGGAATCCGCGCCGCTGGCGAACCGGCCCTGGACCCGATCCGCGAGTACTGCAAGCGCGCCGAAAGCCTGACCTGGCCGCTCAAGGTGCTCAAGGATCTGGTGCCGGAGGATCGTCTAGTAGAAGAGCTGCTCAGCCTGCTCGCCGAGTTCGACACGGAGTATGTGCGCAACCCCGAACCCAAAATCCAGCTCATCACCCTGTTGGGGGACTACCCCTCGGAAAAAGTGAAAATCGCAGTCGAGCGTTTCCTGGCTGACGCCAGTGAACCGGTCCGCTTTGCCGCCGCGACGGCGCTTTTCGCAGTCAACGATCCGACCAGCGTGACCGCCTTGGTTGGCGCGCTAGGAGAGGAAGAATCGATTCGAGTGAAAAACCGGGTTGCGCAAGGTTTGGCGGAGCGACACTGGCCGATACCCCCCGAGCTCAGACCCGCGTGCAAAGCTGCGCTGCCGCCCGAATACCGCCTCTCGGAAGCCGAGGTGGTTCGCGCCAGCTAAGACCGCAACTACTCGCTCAACCGGTGCTCGGTGGGCAGGTAGATGTTGAAGCTCACCGTGAGCAAGTTGTTCATGTGGAACTGACGGTCGGCGCTGGATATCTTCTGGTCCGGAAATTTGTTCCCGTCGCCGCGCCCGGCAACGTCCCATCCCGAAGTGTTCCACGCAAACGGGAGCACGCGCCAATCGAAGCCCAGAGCGGCCCATTGACCCATGTAAATGGTGAGCCCAAGGCCGCCGCTCAGCGTGAATGCAGCCCGGGAAGCCTTATCGAAGTTTGTGGCGCATTGACCGACGTCGCAATCGTCTCGTTCGCTGACTCCGACGAAGGCGGGGCCCAGGAAAAAGTACAGGTCGGTGTCGGCAACGATGCTGCCGAACAGCGAAATCTTGCCGCGGAACGGAACCAAGGTGACTTGCGGTGACACCACCCAATCCAGCCCGCCCAGTTGATCGCGAAAATCACCTGGGGCAGCCGGAAGGTTTACGGCGGTCAACCTTCGGTCGAGCGCCGCCGGGTTGGTTCGCCTCTCGTTCACCTCTTGAATGTGATCGGACAGTGCGGTCGA
>DASXTY010000391.1:0-2965 GCA_036505155.1 Polyangiaceae bacterium
AGGCGCAAAAGCTTCGGGGAGGATAGCTAGTTGGCGGAGACGATTCAGCTTGAGGTGGTCACGCCCGACGGCACTAAGCTGAGCACGCAGGTCGACGAATTAACCGCGCCCAGCGTGGACGGCGAATTTGGGGTGCTGCCCGGGCACCGTCCCATGCTGGCCGCGCTGAAGACCGGCATCGTGCGATTCGCTATCGGTCCAGAGCAGAAAGAAGTTGCGGTAGGACCCGGCTTCGTCCAGGTGTCGGATGATCGGGCGATTCTGCTCACCGATCGATTCATCGAAAAAGCCCAGGTGGATCCGGTCCGCGCCCGGCTCGAGCTCAAGGAAACCGACGAAGCGCTCGATCGATTCGATGGAGACCCGGAAAGCGCCGAGCTCGCACGCCTCATATTGCGCGCCGCCTGGGCCGCAGCCCAGCTCGAGCTCTACGGTGACCCGCCGCCCCCGACCATTCGTTCCTTCGAGCATGAGTTTCGCCTTGTCTCTGAGGAGAGTTACCGGCCCGAGGAAGGGCATGGGCACGGGAACTAGGGCTCGGATATCACCTGAAAACTTCCCGCGTCCGCTCTGACTCTGCGCCGCCGTCGAGCGCAAGCCAGCGCAAGCCCGCAAACGACGCCGATCCACAATAACCCGTTCGGTTCTCGACCGCCCGCCGCGCGGCAAAGACAGCCGCTCGGATTGCTCTGTGAGGCCTGCGGGTTGCCGCTGTTTCCGCCCCCTGCATTGGAGCTCGTGCCTCCGGCTAGAGTCGTCGATCCTCCCGAGCCGGACAGCGTGCCACCGCTTCCAACAGCGCCGCCCTGTCCGGTGCCGCCTTGGCCGCCCGAGCCCACTGCGACGCCCGGCAAACCGACGGCATCGACGTACACCTTAACGTCGCCGCCACTGGAAGTGAACTCCACGCCTATAGCAAAAAGCGTGGAGGAGGTAACCGGAACATTGAGCAGGATTTCATTCCAAGCGCCCACCTGTAGCTCACCCACGTCGGTCCATTTGCCATGCCAGGCCCAGTTGGCACTCGCACCTTCGAGCGCGAACGGCTGCACCGCGGTGATGTTGCTGCCCGCGGGGATCCACACATGAAATGCCACATTGGCTCCCGCCGCAACGGGCGGGGTTTCCACTTGCGCGGTTCCCTTTCCCGGGCCAGATAGGCTCACCGCGAGCGCGCGCTGACCTTCATACGACAGATCGGTAACGCTAAGCGCACCGGTTGCAATGTTTCCGGCGGTGACGTGCCAACCCTGTTCGCCGCTCTCGAAGTCGTAAAGCAGTGAGCCCACCGGGGCGGAGCCTCCGCTCGCCGTGGTTCCGCCGCTACCACCGCTGCCGCCGCCCCCGCCGGTACCTCCAGTGCCGACCGGCGGAGTGTAAGGAACGTAGTTTGCGCCCGGCGCCAGGGAAAAGTCCTCGGTGGCAAGCGCAGAGCCGACGTGCGTTTTCAAAAAAAGCAGACCATCGGTGTATTGGTCATTGGCGTAGTTCGACTGGTCGCCCGCCCCGCGGCCGAACAAGAGGGCGATCACGCCGACATCGGCAAATTTGGCGCGATGCGCCGCGCCGCTAAGAAAAAAGTATTCGGGGCGGTTATCCTTGTACCCCTCTCGAGGATTGCCGTTGTTCTTGACGTTCAGGAGATTCGAGTTGCCGCAGGGGATCTGCCAAAGCACCCAGCGTTTGCCCGAACGTTGATTGAAGAGCCGCAGCCACTCCGCATACCGATTGAAGCTCTTGCTATTGATCGGAGCGGTGTCGGACGGGTCCCACCAGCGGTCCTGCGCCCGAACGATCCTGTAATAATCGGAATCGCGATCCAGCGGGTCCCCGACTAGTAAGTCCCAGGTGGCTCCGGTCACGTTGCTGCCCAGCCCCAGAGGGTTCAAAAAGCGAAGTCCGATGTCCACTTCAGTCCCCAAATCCACAGACGTGCTGCCGTACGCGATGTCGCTATTGAGCCAAGCGCTCACGTGGATTCCCAAAATCGCAGTGGTGGCGCCCACAGATTTTCGAAGCTGGAGAAAGGCGAGGCCCCAACCAGCCACCGTGTTCGGCAAGCCGGAAAGCTCGCTCAACCCGCTGTCTGCCACCGCAGCATAGGTATCAGGGTTGCTCTTGCTCTGCTGCTGCAGAAACGCGAAGCCGTCCGCCTCCATGAGCACCACCACCGGCTTGTTGAAGTCGCGAATCCGCTGCATCAGGATCTTGAAGTCCCCGAAATACCCGCTCATGGTCCCGGCGTTTTGCACCTTCGACAGCATGGCGCTTTCGCCCCCTCCGGGTTCACCGACGATTTGATAATACTGAACTACCGGAATCATCCCCTGGGCGTCGGTCTGTTGAAAGTAGGTCAAACCCCAGCTTCCGTCTCTCTGACCAAACCCCCAGTTATTCACCCAACCCTTGGTGAAATATTGATAGCGCGCATCCCACTTCACGCCGCTGTCGCGAAGCCACGTACCGCCCGGCCCTTCGAACAAGCCCACCAGCATCCGAGGCGGTAGACCGGTGGGAATCGTGCCATACGCCGAGCTACCGATAACCGGGGAGCGGATTTGCGCCGCCTGCTCGGGCACGGATGGTTCGGAGCCGCAAGCGTCGAGCGTTGCTCCGAGCAAGAACCCCATCGCCACCTGCATCAGCTTCAAGCGAATAGACATATTAAGCCTCGCCGACTTGCACATACGCGCCACCTTAGCGCGTTTGAGCGCCAAAAGGCAGCGCTTTGGCTCCGGCCTGTGCCACGCCAAAGGCGAAAATCGGCTGTGCCGCGCCTCAGCAGGCGCGGAGCAAATCGAGCCGAGGGATGTCGGGCGAAGCCGGATTGACCGTCAAGTCGCGCGACTTCGAGTCCACGATCAAGTCGAGCGCCTCGAGCTGGAGCTGCCCGATCAACGGCGTCGAGCCGGCCGGCATCACCAGTGCGTCGCAAGTCATTCCCCGCGTCAATATTTCGAGGTGG
>DASXTY010000392.1:0-7003 GCA_036505155.1 Polyangiaceae bacterium
GGGTGAACCGGAAGGAAAGAAAATGGCGATCAAGCCGGTCGCCATCGATTGGGGGGCTATACACCCCATAAGGCACGACTTTCAGGGTTTTTTGCTGCTCCGGCTGAGGCGTTCGTCGCGCTGCGCGGCGTGAGCCAGCAACAGATTGGTGGTGCTCAAGCCAATCTGGTCCGCCCGGGCCACGGCGGTGGCGAAAAACTCGAAGCGTCCAAGTTTTACGTCGAGCAAGTGGAACAGCAGGTCCCGCGCCGACATAGTTTTCGGTTGCCCCTCGACATCGGCGCCCACCACAACGCCCTGGACGACGTAGATGCGCCCGTTGACTGACGGACCCACTCGCAACACCCCGGTTTTCTTCTCCACCTCCAAAAAAGCGAGGACCGAGGCAACGCTGACTTGCTCGAGGTCGCCCCGCAACGTATTGCTCTCGGGCGCCGGGGCACCCTTTGCCTGCTGCTCGGCTCGAATCACTGCGCGGTCCACGCGCGCCAATAACTCCGAAGGATCAGACGGTTTATTGATGTAGTCGTCGACTCCCAGTCGGTAACCATGCAGTCTGTCTTCCTCGCCGGAGAGGCGGGTCAAAAAAACCACCGGGGTGTTTGCCAGCGCGGGCCGTGCTCGCACCAGGCGCAAGAATTGCCACCCGTCCATGCGCGGCATCTCCACGTCCGAAAGTAAGACGTCGGCCTTCTGCTTGAGGCATTGAGCGAGGGCCTCGAGTCCGTCTCGAGCGATTCGGACTTGGTCGCCGCGCGCGCGAAAGGGTTCTGCTGCAGCTTGCGCATGCAGGGGATCATCGTCCGCCACGACTACATTCAGTCGGCGGGTGAAGCGGGAGCTGCTGATCTGACCGGGTTCCGGAGCCGAATTGATGATGAACCATTCAAGTCGGCGTCGCGTCAGATCGTCGGGGTCGATGAATTTCACACCCATCCCGGCGGGCGCGGTGCCTTCGGCGGCGTTTCGAACGAAAGCCACCGTACAGGGAACCACGATTTCCTGTCCGCCGTCGGGTAGCTCCAACTGCAAGCGCACCACCGAACCGACCGGCTGCAACTTATCGGTCGCCAAAAATAGGCCGCCTCGCGACAGATTGCCGCTGTAGGCGACCACCAGGTCATCCATGGTCTGATAGCGGACGCGAAAGGTTGCTTGGACCCTGTAATCCTGACTGCGCCTGTCAGCCGACAGAATGCTTCTCCTTTTTGGGCGGTGCGCTCCATGCTGGCGCGTTGCGGAGGAACGCCCAGCTTCTCCCGGCTAGATCAGAGCCATCATGGCCTTTTGGCAAGCCTCGGGCAAGCGGCCCGTGCGGGGGCGCGCCGGTCGGCTCTCTCGCGAGGAGCCCCGGACACGAACCAGGGCGCCTACCAGAGGAAAAACGCGCCGGCCTTTGTCGGGCGGTGAGCCGATTCGGTCAACTGATGGCGGGGATCGGGTAATGTAGGCTGCCCTATGGTTCGCGAGCTCGGCACCTATCGAGAAGAGTTCTTCACCGGTGCATCCACTCAACCGGTTCTAGACGCACTCGAGCGGATGGTGGGCGCGGACATGATCCGCCGCTTGTGGATCATCGACGCCGGTCTTTTCACGCACGATCAGGAAAGCGCCAAGACCATTCCAAACCGCATGGCGTGGCTGCGGTCGCCCGAATTCATGGGCAGCAATCTGACCGTTTTGCAGACGTTCGCACAGCAACGGTCCGCTGAGGGGATAAAAAAAGCGCTCATCATCAGCATGGAAGGAGAAGCTACGGCGCCGCGTGCGCTATGTGGGTGCTTTGCAAGAAGGGAAGGTTATCCCGAGGTACAGGTGATCGCCGACATCGAGCCGTCACTGGTGCAGCATGTGAGCGAATGGGCGGATCCGCGTTCGACATTGGTGGCAGTGGAGCACAAGACCGGCGATAGTTTGGAGCTGCGCAGCCTGGAGAGTCACTTTTGGGATCAGTTCAAGGCGGCGCTCGGCAACGATGCCGCCAAACACTTCGTGGCCGTGACGGACCCATCGAGTGAGCTGGCGCAGTTGGCTTCGCGCCGTCGCTACCTGGAAGTGTTCGAAAACCCACCTGACATGAACGGCGCGTATTCCGCCATCTCTTTTCTGGGGCTGTTGCCGGCCGCTCTGATGGGGGTCGATCTTCAGGCGTTCACCAAAGACGCTACGCGCATGGCCGAGGCGTGTTCCCCGGCGGTGTCGATCGACCAAAACCCTGGCTTGCGTTTGGGGGCGTTCATTGCAGGCCTGGCTGACGCAGGGCGAAACAAGCTGACGCTACTTTGCGACTCGGCTTTAAGCGCTTTTGGCCCATGGGTAGAGCAGCTGGTGGCCGGGGTTAGTGGCCGCAATCGAGGGGTGGTTCCGGTGGTGAATGAGCCGGTGGATTCGGTCGACGACTACGGTGCCGATCGCTGCTTCGTGTACGTGCGCATTACTCGAGATAGGTCCCCGCTGGACGACCAGGTGGACACGCTGGTAGCGCGTGGCCAGCCGGTGGCGCGCGTCACGTTGCGCGATACGGCGGAGCTCGGCGGAGAATTTTTTCGCTGGGAAGTGGCTACCGCTTTGGTCGGCGCTTTTTTTCACCTGAGCCCCTTCGATGATTCGGGCGTCGCCGCCTCCAGCGCCGCCACTCGGCGATTTCTGGACGCTTTTTCCCAGAGGAACAGTTTGCCCAAGTGGCACAGCGTTCCGCCCACCGCCGATCCGATTGTCGAGCTGGTGCGCAAAACGAAGGCCGGCGATTACGTAGCGCTCAGCGCATTTTTCGAACCAACCCCGGAGCGCGACCGGCTATTTTCCGAAATTCGAAAGACGCTTCGGAATAAGCTAGGCGTTGCCACCACGCTCGGTTACGGGTCACCTTCTATCCACGCGACCAGCCGTTTGCACACGCACGGTCCAAGCGGCGTGGTGCAGCTCGTGCTGTGGGCGTCCGACGGCGTGGACATACCGGCTCAGCCCTGGTCCTTTGCCACCCTGCGCGATGCGCAGACGCTGGGTGAGCTACAGCTGATGCAACACGCCGGTCGCAAAGCTCTCAGGGTACAGCTTCCCAGCGACATCGATGCGGGGCTCGCGAGCTTGCTCCAAAGGCTCAACCAGCCATGACGCGCCGGCGGGCAATGGCTCTAGCCGGCGCGATGGCGGTCCTCGGTGCACCGCGAGTTCTCCGCGCGGACGTGTCCTCCTGGTTGTTCATCGGCTCGGGGCCATCCTGGCTCCAGCGCGCCAGCCAAAACCCCGAGTACCAACCCTCGCTTCAAATGGAAACCGGCCTGGGGAGCTCGCCGCGCGACCTGGTGGTGCTCGGCGGGCTGGGTCGCGTTCACACGCATTTCGGTCAAGGCACCGACCTTGGGCTCTTAATTCGCAGCGCGACCAGAGGCCTGGTGCACGGTGATTGGGGCGCCGCTCTGGATGTCGGAGCCTACGAGCGCTTTTGGGGAGTGGGCTCGACCGGTGCTCTGCTCTCGCTATCGCTCGGTGCCCCCTGGGGCATCACGCTCAGCCTGACCGGCGGAATCGGAACCAACGACTCCAAAACCATCTCGGCGGTCATCGGGCTCGATTTGGCAAGAGCCACCATCTATCGGCAGAGCGGCGAAAACTGGTGGGAAAACCCGTTTCCTCCGGAGAAGCGGTAAAAACCACGGCGGGCAGGCCTCAGGGGCACGTTTCGCTGGTGCGCGAGCCGGTGAACGCCTGTCGGGTGATGCAGCCCGGGAGGCAGGCCGGGTCGTTATTGGTATTCACTTCGGTGTATTCGATGGTGCCGTTAATCGTCCCCCCATTGGTGTCGCCATTCATCGTCGCGTTCAGCTTATAGGTGCAGTTTCCGTTGGTCAGCGCGTTCGTGCCAGCCAGCGTCATATTGAAGCTGTTTCCGTTGACCTTCCCAATAAACGTATCTCTTCCTAGCCAAAGGAGCATGGCAACGCGCCACCCATCCAGCACCGTGCCCTGTACCGGCGGAGGATCTTGCGTGATTTGAAAGTGGATTCCATTGATGGTGTTTCCGGCCATCCAGGGTTGCAAAGCGCAACCGTTTTCCCGGTTGGTCACGGGAAACCGTGTAGCAGCCGTGGATGTCCGCGTTGAAGCTTTCGCTGTCGCCGCAGCTGGTGAGCCCGCTCAGGACCACGGTCGCTATAGAAGTGCCAAACAGAAGGTGTGCACACAGCCCGCGGAACCTACAATGGCGGAAATCTCTGACGTCTACGTGGGACAAGGCAAGTTCTGGAAGGTTACGACGCGGCGTGGCCTCCCCACGTTACCACACAGGGTGGTTGCGGTTTCACCGAGTGGCTACGCTCCCGGATCAACTTAAAAATGATTGACAAGAACCGGTTGGGACTGCCACTTATCAGGCATGCGGTACCAAAAGGCGTTGGTTTGGGTTGTATTGGGTTTAGCTGCTGGGGCGGCGAGCGTGAGCTGCGGCTCTAGTGGGGGAGAACCGGCTGCCGCCGGCGGAAGTGGGGTTGGCGGTGGCCCAGCGGGGTCGGGCGGTCTGCTACCCAAGGGAGGCTCGGGCGGCACGGGCGGCATCGTCGCCAAGGGCGGCACGGGAGGCGCGGGCACCGGGGGCGCAGTGGGTGGGGCCGGCACTGGCGGCGTACCCGCGGGCGGAGCGGGGACCGGTGGCTTGGCGGGCGGCGCGGCAGGCGCCGCAGGCGCGGCAGGTGCGGCACCCACTGGGGGCACAGGTGGGGCGGCAATGGCGTGTCGCGGTACCCCAGTCCCCTGCAGCGTGCTCACCTCCGCGCAGTGCCCCGGCACGGATGGCTGCGGGCTGAGCTGCAACTGCTCAGGCACCCCGACGGCGTGCAACACGGCAATGATGAGCACGGACTGCAACAAGATTTCGGGCTGCACGTGGAGCGGCGGAGGAATGCCGCCGTGCGGCGGCACGGCCACCAGGTGCCTCGACCTGACAACGCAGACACCCTGCGAGGACTCCGGGTGTACTTGGACACCGTCCTGTTCGGGTGCCTCACCGCTACCGTGCGAGGTCACTGCTCAGGCGTTGTGTCCGAACCGTCCGGGTTGCGGCTGGAACGGAGGAACGTCCATGTGCACCGGCACTCCGAGCCCCTGCACGGCCGCCATGACTGCGCTCGATTGCGCAACTTCGGGTTGCACCTGGAACGCCGCGACTGCAGCCGCGTGCTGCGGCACGGCGACACCGTGTGGCGGGCTTGACCAGTCAACCTGCCCAACGCAACCGGGCTGTTACTGGCAGTAAGAAAACCCTAGAAGTTATCCAGGGCCTCAACGAATCGATCGAGGTCTGATCGGCGGTGGTTTTCCGTCACCGCAATCAGCAACCGATCCGACCAGGCGGGCTCCACGCGTCCGAGGTTTAGCCCGGCCAGCATGCCCTGGGTTTCCAGGCTCCGGCATACGGCTTCGGCGCTCCCGCCGCGCACGCGCACCGCAAACTCGTTGAAGCAAGGCACCGGCGCAAAGCCGGGAGCATAACCTTGGAGCGCCACAACGCGTTCACACAGGTAGCGCGCCTTGGCCAGGCATTGTTCTCCCACCCGGATGAATCCCGATTTTCCGAGCAGGCTCATGCGGATCGCGAGCCCCAGCGCCAAAAGACCCTGATTGGTGCAGATGTTGCTGGTGGCTCGGTCACGGCGAATGTGCTGCTCGCGAGTGGAAAGCGTCAACACGTAGCCACGCTGACCGTTTACATCCACCGTCTCACCGCAAATCCTCCCCGGAAGCTGCTGCAAATATTTGCGCTCTTCGCGGCACGCAAATAGGCCCAGCGCCGGTCCGCCGAATTGCGGGGGACACGCCAGTGGCTGCCCCTCTCCCGCAGCGATGTCCGCACCCAGCGCCCCCGGCGGTTCCAGCAGCGCCAAAGCGTACGGCTCGGTGTTGCTCACGACCAAGAGCGCTCCACGCGCGTGCGCCAGCTCAGACAATGGTCTCAGGTCTGCAACGCCACCGCAAAAAGCCGGATAGCCGACCAAGATGCCGGCGGTGTCATCATCCAGCGCGCCGGCCAGAGCCCCGATATCCGCACAGCCGTCCGGTCCCGCAGCAACTTCGACGTAACTCGAATCGCCTCCGCTCAGATACGTCCGGATCACCTGTCGGTAATGTGGATGCACGCAGCCGCTGACCAGGATCCGATTGCGTTGAGTCAAGCGGCGGGCCATCTGAGCCGCTTCCGCCGAGGCGCTTGCGCCGTCATACATGCTCGCGTTTGCCAGCGGCAAGCCGTAAATCTCGCTGACCATGGTTTGAAACTCCCAGATCGCCTGCAGCGTGCCCTGCGCCACCTCAGGCTGGTACGGCGTATACGCGGTGTAGAATTCGCTCCGCAGCAGCAGCTGGTCGACGGCGGGGGGGATGTGATGCGCGTACATGCCGGCTCCCAAAAATGAAAGCATTGTCGCTGCGCCGTTTTTGGATGCGAGCTCCCCGAGGTGTGTCATCAACTCCGCCTCGCCCAGGGCGTCTTTCACCGCGAGCCGCCCCGTGAAACGTGCGGGTTCCGGAATGGAGGCGAAGAGCTCGTCGAGCGAGCCCTTGTCGATCGTCCTCAGCATTTCGGCGATCTCCTCCGGCGTATGCGGCAAGTAACGCATCAATCGAGGCTCCGCGCCGGATGCGCTCGCCAGCTCATCAGTGGGCGGTTTCTGCCAGGTGCTGCCGGTATGCCGCTGCGTCGAGCAGCGCGCTCTCTTCGTCAGTGCCTTGCGGCTCGGGCGAGATTGCGATCATCCAGCCCCGTCCCCAGCAGTCTTGGTTGACGAGCTCCGGGTGACTCTCAAGCTCCTGGTTGACGCGCGTGACTTTGCCGCTCACCGGGGCGAAGAGGTCGCTCAGCGTTTTGACACTCTCTACGGTTCCAAACGCTTTGCCGCTTCGAACCAAATCGCCGGGCTTGACGTCGAAGTTTACCAGGGTGATGTCCCCCAGCTGATCGACGGCAAAAGCGCTGATGCCGACCACCACTTGGTTATTTTCCCGAAGGGCC
>DASXTY010000393.1:0-3055 GCA_036505155.1 Polyangiaceae bacterium
GAAGGTGGTCGCGAGCTCGCCGATTTCGTCGTTGGTGGCGACCACCGGCCGGGGAGTGAGATCCCCGCGAGCCACCGCCTTAGCGCGCTCGGTGACTCGACCCAGCGGCTGGAGCACCCGCTGTGTGTAAAGCGCCATGACCACCCCCACCAGCAGAGTCAACACGGCCAGAGCAAACAACAGTCGGGTCGCGAGTTTTTCTCGATTTCGCGCTTGATCATGCAGGCCGGCCACGTTGCGCCGAACCTGGCGTTCCAGCTCATCCAGCCGCCGCTTGCTTTCGATTCCACGCCGGGTGAGGTCGTCCCGGAGCCTTTCGGCAAGCGCCGGGTCGCGTTGCTCGAGCGCCAGAAACAAGCGCCCCAAGCGCTCGCCATCGGCTGCGGCAAAATGTTGAATCGACGCGGTCTTTGCCAGAAGCTCGCCACCGATGCGGCGAGTCGACTCGTCCCCCGAGGCGATGAAAGCGTGGGCAATCGCATCGCGCACGCCGGAAAACTCTTTCAAGCGTCCCACACGCGCGAATTCCATCCACACGCGGATATCGGTGGGGTTCTTGGCGGTCGTAATGTGATTGAGCTGAGTGTTCCAGTTATTTTGGATTGCCACCAAGTCGTGTAGCGCAAGAGCCAGAGGCAAATAACCGGAACGCATCAGTTCCAGCTCGTGAGCGGCTCTGCGCAGCGAGGTCGCGCTCCAGCCCGCAACCAGCGCAAACGCGGTCATCACCATGACGTACGAGAGTAAGACTCGCCTAGCGACGGTGCGCCGTCGGAGCGCGGCGGAATTAGCCATCACCGACCAGACTTCTTCGCATCAGAGTGACCAGATCGAGCGCCGGCGCGCCCCGAGCGCGAAATCGGCGCAGTGCCGAACCGCAAGCGGTGACGATGGTGCCGCCGCCAAGGCGCCTGTGCTCGGCAATGCGCGCGTCGGCGATCCGGGCAGCATGTCTCGGCATGGTCAGCGGCAGCAATGCTCCCGCACCCGAACAGGACCCGTGCTCACGGCGGCAAATGAACTCTTCGGGCGCGCCGCCGAGTAAACGGGTGAGCACCGCACGTGGCGCCTGGTATTGACCGAGGCCGCGACCGAGCTGACAGGGATCGTGCCAACGGAGCGGGGCGGCCTCTGCAAAAGATATCGGCTTGAACGACTCGAGCTGTCGCGCAGCCAACTCCACCGGTGTGACGGACCGCCCGGGCCCGAGCAGCACGGCGCAGCCCGGATCGGCAACCAATAACTTACATCCCTGGCACGCATCCAGCAGCCTCTGCCGCGCCCTTTGGAAGCCACTCTCGTCACCGGCGTACTGCAGAGGAGCCCCGCAGCAGCCCTCCACCAAACGCACCGCTCCCACAAGCCGCACTGCAGAGAGCACGATATCCCGTGCTTCCTTTCCCAGAGCCAGGTAGCTACAGCCGATAACCAGCGCGACCGCGCTGCTTGGATTGACACCGGGAAGCTCGGCGAGCTCGGCGAGATGGGGCGTCCAACGCCGAAGTCGTTCAGTATGGCGAGCGGCCACCCGTCGGGCCGCTGCCGGCGCCACCCCGGCGGCGTAGGCTTCCGCGCGCGCGCTCCCCAGCACTCGAGCCACGGGATTTTGGTGCTCACAACGCTCCCGACATGCGTAGCAGCTGGTACAAGCCCAGGCCAATCGGGCGTGCTCCGCATCCACTGGAGCTTGTGCGCGCAACATCCCCCAGGCGGCATTCATCTTACCCCAGGGGGTGATGGTGTCGCGCGGCTCTGCATTCGAAACGGGACAAGCTGCTCGGCAAAGTTTGGGGCAATAGCCGCAGAGCTCGAGCTCGGCCGTGTGCGGCGAAAGCAGAGGCAGGCGGAGCGCCGCGCTCATTCGGCGCTCTTGCCCGAGGTACCCGTCGATTCTTTGCTGGGCCCCGATTTGGGAGGCTCTGTGGAGGCTTTGACCTCTTTGGGGGCCTGGGGCAAGCGAAGCTCGAAGGTCGTCCCATCCGTGGACGAGTGTACGTTCACACTGCCCGAGTGCTCCTCGACAATCTTCTTGACGATGGCCAGACCTAACCCGGTGCCGCCCTCCTTACCCGCGGTGACGAATGATTGAAAAATGCGACCTTCGATTTCCTTCGGGATGCCGGGACCGGTGTCGGAGACTCTGAGCACGATGTCACTATCTTCGAGCTCCGCGCTGATGGTGAGCCGGCCGCCTCGCTCGGCCATAGCTTCTATGGCATTGCGAACCAGATTGTGAATGGCCCGTGCGATACGTCCTTCATCGAAGCGCGCCACCAGTTTGGTATCGACATCCAGCTCGAGCTCGATAGCCCGACCGTCGAGCTCGCGACCGAGCTGTCGGATGAGGTCTGCGAAAAACTTCTTCAAGTAGACGCGGCGGATGAACACGGTGCGCTCGCCGCGAGAGAACTCCAGTACCTCGCGCTGCATTTCGGTGAGCAGGTCGAACTGCTGAAGGATTTCTTCCGCATATTCAGCACGAGTCGCAACGTCCTCCGCGTCCTGCATCAGTTGCACGTATCCACTGATGACCGTCATGGGGGTCTTGAAGTCGTGGATGACCTGCGACAGGAGTCTCCCGATCGCGCCCAGCCGCTCGGTGCGCTCGCGAGCCGCGCTTGCATTGAACAATCGGAGCGCGGTCGTGGCATTGGCGCCGACCAGCCTCATCAGTGCGACATCTTCATCCGAGAACCCGTCCGCCTCGAGCTTGCTGAATAACCCCAGCGCTCCCGCCGGCGTTTCATCCGCCAAAAGCGGCATGGCCAACACCGAAGTCACCGGAAATGGGAAGCTGCCCTCCAAACGACGGCTAAATCTGGGATCGGTATCCACCTCACTGGTGCGGATCAACTGGTTGGTCAACATGGAAACCCCCAGGAACCCTTCGCCGGCCTTGACGCCTAGCCGCCGGAGCGGGTCTGGTTCCGAGGCGTCGTAAAGATACAGCACCAAATCGCCGGACTCCTCCTCTGCCGTGAGCAACGCCGCTCCCCTCGCCTCGCAGGCCGCCGCCACTTGCTGCATCACGGCGCCGACCAAATTCTCCATTTTG
>DASXTY010000394.1:0-5138 GCA_036505155.1 Polyangiaceae bacterium
GATCCCGCGTTAGATTGGTGAAGACGGCGATGCGACAGGGCCAAGCTTGCGCAAATCCCCGGGCCAACGCCTCGCTCGTGTATTCGGCTGCTGCGTGCGTCGCTCCGCGATCGCGGCCCGCGCGCATGGTCTCGACGAAGCCCGCGTACCCGGTTGAGACCTTCAGTTGCTCATCGTTCAAGTAGCTGCCGAGTGTGGTGATCCAGGGAACCGGCTTTTGGAGCGTACCCAGTCCGGCCGCCACAAATGTGGTTGTGGTGGTTTTCCCATTCGTCCCGGTGACCCCCACAGTGACCAAGTCCTGATGCCACGCGGGCGGTGAGGGGAAGCCGGATTTCACGCGAAAAAGGCTACTCCAAGCGGGCCCCCAACGCTCAAGAGCGCTTACTATCGAAGGGAATACACGCAGTCATCGAAGCGCACCCCCCACCCCGAAGTGCAATTATTGAGAAGGCAAGTTTGATACGCGGTCTTTCCGGTGCTCGACAGCCCGTCGAAACGAGGCGCGCACTGCGTTTGCCATGCCAGATCGTCCGTAACGCTGCACCCCACCGCAACCGTGGTGCAATACCCCGCCGATGTTGCGTCGTCGCAGGCTTTCGATAACGAAACTTTGAAGCAGCCCGTCCATTGTAGGGACCCGCAGGTCAACGGATCGAGGGCGTTCAGACAGGGCACGATGTCTTCCGCGACGCCGTTTTTAAAGTTGGCGAGGCCGCCGCAAATGTCCAATCCCTCGCACGTGCTCGAGCACGCGCCCGGTGTTCCCACATCGTCAAGGCAGGGCGCTGCGCCGCCCGCGCCGCCTGCGTTTCCGCCAGTGCCGCCGCTCCCCCCGGTGCCGCTACCCCCACTGCCGCCGGTGGCAATGCCCCCGCTGCCACCGGTGCCGCTGCCACCGGTGCCGCTACCTCCGGTGCCGCTGCCGCCAGTGCCACCTGCCACGCCGCCCCCAATTCCACCAGAGCCCGCGCTGGCAGCGGTGCCCCCCGAACCGCCCGCGCTTTTTCCCCCGACTCCCCCGGTGCCGCCTTTGGCACCACCCGCTCCGGTTCCACTGCCGCCCCCAACCCCAACTCCCCCCGCGCCGCCGCTGCCACTCTTGCCGCCGCCGCTTCCACCGCTGCCTCCAACCGCGCCGCCGGCTCCGCCAGTGCCGCCGGTGCCAGCGCCTCGCTCTTCGCTTCCGGAGCAAGCAGCGGAGGAAACGGATATCGCGGTGACGAGAAGCAGAAACCTGGAGCGGTCAATAAGCATTTTTGGACCCTTTCACGGTTGAAGCGAGTCGATCCGCTTCTGGCCAAGCCTGTGTTTCGACGAAAAGCCGGTGCGAAATCTTCAAATGCCCTCGAAAAACGAAGCAGGCCTGGACGACGACACTGATAAAATTGGCGCCGTCGACCGCATCCCCAAGGTTGATTTGGCGTCGTGCAAGTATTTCTTTTTACGGACATCGAAGGATCTACTCGCAAGTGGGAAGAACACCGCGAAGCGATGGGTCAAATCATTTCGCGTCACTACACGGTCCTGGAAGACATACCGGGAGGCGGGGGCGGCGTGTCATAAGGTCGGAGACACGGCTTTGGAGGCGGAGTGCAAGAGTGCGGCGGAGGAGATTTCCGGCAGCACCGCAGAGTACTGATAATCGGGCTCGACTCGCTGCCGCTTGAGTATGGTGATGATTTGCTTCCAGGTCTGTAGTAAACCACGCGGGGACGCGGGAAGCTCATGTCGGATGAGCCGGTGTAGCTTGCCGAGCTTGTAGCAGGGCACTCTAGCGTACATGTGGTGCTCGATGTGATAGTTCATGTGCCAGTAGAGAAACTGCACAAACGGGTTTAGGATGATGGTTCGGCAGCAGAGCCGAAAGTCCGGTACGTTGTTGCGCAATCCAACGTGCTGCGAGCTGTTGCAGAGGTAGTGGAGGGCGCCTCCATAGAACGGGGCGAGCGACACCACTACCGGCAGCAGCCAAAGTCCCCGGCTCAGGGAAATAATAACTATCGACGCATGGCCGGCCAGCAGAAAGCGGGACCAGTTGACGAGCTTCCGCCGGAGCTCCGGGTGTGCGTTAGTGAACAACTGAATTTCCCATTCGCCCTCCAGCCGGCCCAGGCTCCGCCGGACTGTGCTCCTCAAAGTGTAATAAAGACCCGGAAAGTTGAGGATGGTCGAAAATAGGAAACCCCGGAGTGTGAGCCGTACGGGCAAAACCACCTCGCCGTCGTCGGGCGGATGCAAGGTGTACTTGTGATGCGCGGTGTGGCTGGCCCAGAAATGAATGTGATTGTACCAGCCGAGAAAGCTGAACACCCACAGAAACCAGCGATTCAGTGCGCGCGTTTTGAATACCGAATCATGGACCAGCTCGTGGAACCCATTGATGAGAAAGTTGTAGCAGGCGCCGTGAAACAAGGTGATCAAGACCACCATGGGCCAAGGCAGTCGGCCGGCGCTGAAATATGCAGCCGAACCGGTCAGCGCCAACAGTCCAAGGTAACCGCCGGTTTGAAATAACCCCATGACGTCGCTCCGACGGTTCAATTCCGCAAGCTGCTCGCGGCTTAGGGAACAACGATACCAGCGGACTCTGTCCCTCGCCGAGCCGAGGAGCGCTTGGCTTTCCGTGGGAGCGGGGACTTCTTTACTGCGCATTGTAAATCAGCTGGTGGGTGCGCTGTGGCTGGCCAAAACCCAGACCAAATCCTGTGACAGGGGGGGAGCCCCGTCATTTGCTCCTGTTCACCATACAGTATCGAAGTTAAACCCAAATCCGACGAATCCTGTCAAAATCCGCGCAGTTTTTCGCCTGGAAGCGCTGCCGATATATGTGATATGGTATTTTTTCACTAACGAATCTAAACGGGTTTTTCGAATGCGCTTAAAGACTCTAGGCTTCATCATTTTGACCACGGTGCTCGGCGGGGCCGCTTGTTCCGGCTCGGAGCCGGCAAAGAGAGGCAGCCCGGGCGGATCGGCGAACGGCGGACTTGGCGGCACCGGCGCAATCGGCGTCGATGGTGGCGGGACCGGCGCCACCGGTGGAAACTTCAATTTGGGCGTCGGCGGGACCACCACCAACGGTGCCCTGACCATCGTCGGCCCCTCCACGATCGACGTCGACGGCACCGCGAAGACCGTTATGCTCACCGCACAGTATTCCGACGGACAGAAGCCGAGCGTAGTGGTGTGGTCCGTCGACGACGTGCGCATTGGATCGATCAGTGCCGATGGTGTTTTTACGGCGAATGGTCTGGTCGGCGGCGTGGTGACGGTCACCGCGCAAGCGGCTTCGGACGGCGGCTCGCTCAAAATCACCGTCAATGTCAACCTGCAGCGCAATTCAGGCAACGTCTCGGCCGGCGACACCACCAAGCTCAAAGCCGGCGGCAGCGCGGATAGCGCGTTTGCGTTCCTCTACCCGTTCGATAAGACGGTATTTCCACGCGGCCTGCAGCCGCCGCTCTTGCAGTTTGCTGGCGCGGCCGCTGATTCCACCTACCTCAAGATTTCCGCGCCGAACTTCTTGTACGAGGGCTTCGACGGTCCCTCGAGTCCCACCCGCATCACCATTCCGGACGATGTGTGGAAGGGGGTTACCTACACGGCGGGTCCCACCGATTCGGTGAACGTGTCGGTGACCAAAATGAGCGCCGGCGCCGTCAGTGGACCGGTGCAAGAAAATTGGCGCATCGCGCAAGGGAAGCTCAAGGGCATCATCTATTACAACACGTATAACTCAGCATCTACCACCGGGTGTCCTATCAGTCCCAGCAACCCTGGCGGAAACTGCGGCGCCGTGATGAAGGTCAAGCTGGGTAGCCCGTACCAAATGCTCCTCACCAATAACACCTGTGGCGTTGTGTGCCATTCTGTTTCGGCGAACGGCAAGGTTCTGGCGACCGGACGTGGCCTCGATTTCAACACAATTGAGAGCGCCATTTACGACTTGGACACGGCCGGCAACGCGACAGTGCGTCCCGCAGGTGCGGTAGGCGGCTCTCTCTGGACCTTCCCGGCTCTGAGCCCTGACGGCACCATCGGGGTCACCAATAGCTCGCACAACATGCCAAGCCAGCTATATTACGACACCGTAGCCTTCCGCGTGGCGGACACGGCGTCGTACCAGGGCGTTTCTAGCTCGAGTTTCGGGATGCTGTATCCCCATATGCCGGTGTTTGCGCCCGATGGCACCAAGCTGGCCGTGGTGAACGGGGACAAGGGCAATAAGGGATCCTCACAAATCCTCTCCGTTTACGACACCGATTTGAGCCAGCCGGCAGCGCCCGTCTTCTCGAACCTGAGAGACGTCGCGCAGACCACCCAGACCTGGATCGCGTGGCCCACCTTCCTCCCGGATGCCAACGCCATCATCTACCATGAGGGCCCGTCGTGGGCGACGGACAAGCCTAACAATGGGCTCGGGGGCAACCTGCGCTTGGTTGACATTCAAAATGGTAATGCGAGTAAGAAGCTCGACGCGCTCAACGGCTACACGGATACCGGGACTTTCTACTTGCCGTACGGTGTGGCTGCGGACGGGGATGTAGACTTTGAACCGACGGCCATGTCGGTCGCTCGCGGTGGCTATTACTGGGTCATGTTCACCAGCCGCCGGTCCTACGGAAATATGATTTACAGTGGCGGGGACTGCACCCCCTGGAGCGTCGATCCAGCGCGTGATTGCGGTGCGGATCGCTATGCGGGAAGCACGGCTCGGAAAAAGATCTGGGTCAGTGCCATCGACATCGATTACGCCAGCAAGGCCGACCCGAGTCACCCAGCCTTTTACCTCGAAGGGCAAGAGCTGGCATCCGGGAACATGCGCCCGTTTGCCGCGCTCGAGCCATGCCTACCTCAGGGTGCGCCGTGCGAAACGGGCTCCGACTGCTGCGACGGATATTGCCGCCAAACGACCTCGTCCAACAACCAGCCGGTGTTGGTGTGCATCGCTCCGCCCATGGTCAACTGCTCGAACCTCGACGAGCCGTGCGCCACCGCTGGCGATTGCTGCGACGTAAACCAGCTTTGCATCAATCATCGGTGCGCAGTTCCGACGCCGCCTCAGTGAGTCGCTACCCGCCGCCCGGTCCGTACATACCGAGCTCCATTTCAACCGGTTGAGCACCGGGCTTTTT
>DASXTY010000395.1:0-2988 GCA_036505155.1 Polyangiaceae bacterium
GCTTCCTCAGTCCAGCGACCGTCGCATGCTGCGCCCACTGCTCTTCGCTCACCGAGTCGCGAAGCATTTCCGCCAGCTCACGAGCTTCGCGGTATGGGCAGCGGCCGACGGCGATGAAACGGCGGTCTAAGTAGCGCACGAAGGCTGTCACCTTCTTGCCGCGCGCCGCCTCCGCGAAACTGTTCTTGTCGTTCCCCATGGTTTCAACTCCCCGTATGAGTGAAGGTTTCGATCGGCGTCTTGTCGCCAATCACGAGCAAAGAAAGACGAACTCTCTCGACCCTGAGCTCCGCTTTGCCGCGGGCAAAGTCTGCGCGCGCCGAGTCAATGTCACCGAAGCGACGGATCGAGAGCGTATATCCAGTCGGCACAGCAACCGTGCGCACCTCGTGCGTGGCCACCATGTCGCGCGATTCGACCACGCAGCGAGCGCCACCCCAGGTGGTGCGGTGATCGGCGAACGCCGAGGCTTCCGCCGCGCCTTCTAAGTAGACCCGCTGCAGTGCTCCGTCGTGCCGAGCAAAGTGCTCGACGCGAAACGGTTGCTTCTGCGTCCAGGGCTCGAGCCCCTTGGGAAATACTGCCGCCATAGCTGGCTACTTGGCGCAGTACGCCGTGGCGCGCTTGTGCCCGCGGGTGGAGATGGACTTGTCCGCGATCAACTTCTTGATCGGCAGATTCAGCGATTTGGTGGTGTGACCCAGGCCGGCAGCGATCTGCTCGATGCGCTGCCACGGGTGCTTGCTGATGTAGCGCAGCAAGATCTTGGTCAATGTCTCGAGTTCGCCGGGGCTGCGCTTCGCGCCTTTCTTCGGGGTCGCGATCAACTTCTCAGCGCGACCCGGTTTGATGCTGCCGAGCTCTCGAATGCCCTGAAGCTCGGCCATGATGTTGGCCACTCGGAGCTGGATCTCGTCCTCGATCTCGGCGTTGTGAGTCGCCGTCAGCGCGGCGCGCTCCGCAGCTTGGCGAGCGAGCTTGTCGGTTAGAAAACTGGTGATCATGATGTAACGGTCCCCTTGTGGTGGTTGGTAGTTAGCTAGGCACTGAGCGCGCGATCGCGTTCAGTGGAATTCGGGGCGCGGCCCGCGAGCGGCGCCTGGAAGCGCTTGGCCCCGAGCAGCTTTCGCGCGTGTCGCATCGACTGCACGAGTAGCCGCTCGAGAGGCAGCGAGACCTGTGACTGCGGGATCGAGGCATAGCGCACGCTGAACGTCCCCGGCCGCAGCCAGAAGTCCCCGCTACACAGGAGCCAGCCCTCGATGTTGAGGTAGGCTTTTGCCACGATCTTGACGATGCCCGCGCGCTCGCGGTGGAGCTCGCCGTGACGCGAGCCCGGCTCACGCACGAAGACGTAGCGCACAGTGGTCATGTGACCACCGTTCGGGCCGACTCAGACAGCCCGATGCGGCGACCCAGCTCCCAATCGGCACGCACCTGCACCACGGCAGGCTTCGCGTAGCAGCGATGCGCAGCGGCAAAGCCCGCAGCGTACTCACGCGAGTCGGTCCACATGACACGGACGCCGCGCTTCGGTTCGTAGAAGCGCACTGAGTAGGCGAATGCCGGATCGGTAGGGCGCTGGCTCGTGGTGGTGATTTGGGTGCGTGGCGCCATGATTCAGCCGGTTTTGCGAGCAGCAGGCAGTAGGAACACGTTGGAGCGCACAGCCGCGAGGCCGGGACCAGGACGCGAGGGACGGAGGCTCTCACGAGTCTCGACGCCGGATGTTTGATTCGGCGACGCCGCGGGGAACGGGCGCTCGCTCGGCATTTCGGTGCTCACGGTCGTCTCTTCGAAGAAGACGAAGCCGCGCACTTGCCTGGTAAAAGTCTGGAATTTTTTGGGTTTGCGATCGTGCGGTTCGGGCATGGGATTTCGTGTTTTCTCGGTTGGCGGTTGTGGGTCGCCCCTCGCGATTTGGTCGTCCTCGGATTTGCGTTGGTGCGCGAACCCGAGGAGTGCAGTCAGATCAATGGGGGGAAAGACCCAACTGCACTCCTCGGAGTCGCGACCGCTCAGCGCGCGTTCAACATGCAACCCAAGTTGGACTATCCAACGCTTGTTGTCAACACTTCGGATAGAAAATAATCTTGAGACTAGGCGTTGGTGCCCCCGTGGGCGTACTGGCCGCGAGGAAGATTACTGAGTCATCGCGACAGGTTGCAGATCTGCAATGCGTTGCAAATGCGACGTCGTTTCCTTTGCCGTTGGAAGCCCCACGGATATCGTCCCACACTTAGACAAGCATGGCGTCGTGGTGCGGGCTGGGGTCCAGTAGTTATGAATCAGAGAATACGGCGTCGCGCGCTCAGGCGTCGCGAGACGGGCGCCCTGGCCGGCGCTTGGTGCTGGAAGATGGTGGGTCAAACAGCACGCCTGGACGAACACCCAGGATACGGGCTAGTTCAATGATGAGCTCAAGCCCCGGGTTCGTTCGCCCGGCCTCAAGACGCTGCACTTGCCGCCAACCAATCCCGAGACGCTCTGCGAGTTGCTCCTGAGTGAGCTCAGCTCCCTCGCGTTCTTCGACGACACGTAGTCCAAACTGAATCATCGCGCGGCGCGTCGAAACTCTCGTCACCCGCTCGATGGAATACCGGCACAGTCTTCCGAAACACGCCACCCCATGTCGTGTTTATCCCGCAAATGAAATACGTAGCAAAGATCGAAGAACGGGACGGTGTGCTCATGATCGAGGTGCTTGAGCAGAGCGCCGGCGCACCGCTGACCGTGGCGCTACTTTCGTGCGTGGTTGGGCCGTCGGGACCGGCCGCGCTTCGTGAGCTGGTCCGTCTTGCGTTCGTGGCGCTCCCGCGAAGCAGCACCAACTGAAATACCGGCCTGCTCAGGCGCCTTTGCGTGCGGTAGCCCTTTTGGGCTGGAAGCCGGTTCTTCACCCGCGCCCTTTGCCTGCAGCAACGCTCTGATTGCAGCGTCCAGCTCCCGAAATGCTCGTGCCTCAGGGATCGTGTAGCGACCAATGTA
>DASXTY010000396.1:0-6635 GCA_036505155.1 Polyangiaceae bacterium
GTGCACATCGGCGACCTTCCCCTCGCCGCCAAACTGGTGTCGGTCGATTGCGACCACGCGGCAATATCCGGTCTCAAAAGAGCCGAACGCGACCAGGCGCTTCTGGTGCGTTTGTACGAGACGGACGGGCGGGCCGCGGAAGCCACCCTTTTTCTCAATTCAGGGATACTCGGACAAGCAACCGACGTCTTCGAGGCGGATTTGCATGAAAATCCGCTGGACTCCACGCGGGCACGGATCGACGGCGACCGAATCCGAGTAGCGCTGGAGCCGCACTCGATCAAAACGTTGCTTGTGAAGCTGGGACGACACGCCCGCTGAATGCGAGGGCGTGTTAATCTGCTTTCATGTCGGACTCCGACCCGCTGATCTGCTGGGCTTGCGGGGCAAAAAACCGCCTGCCCGCCGGCACCGGCACCCGCCCGCAACCCGGCGCCTCCCTGACATTGCGCTGCGCGCGCTGCGGAGATCACTTCACGGTCGATGGCTTGGAGTTGGTCCTCGAGCTCGCCGCCCCAGCGGGTACCGTTGCAGAGCCCGAAGCCGCTGCGCCAGAGGCTGCTGTTCCGCCGCCGGTGACTGCCTCGGAGCCGTCCGTCCCCGATCAGGTTGTCTCGTCGGAGCCCCCCGTATCCGAACCCGTCGCCACGCCGAAGTCCGCAGCTGAGTCAGCCGAGTCAGCCGCAGGCCCTGAGGTCAGCGGGTCCGCACCTCCAGGCGCTGAAAAGCCGGACGGAGACGGTCCCGCCGTTTCATGGAAATTCGTTGATTCGGCGGACAGCTCCCGAGCTCCACCTGTTGAAGCGGAATCGGATGCCAAAACCGCGCCTGTGGGCCCCGTCAGCGGGCCGGTAATCGATTACAAAGAAATGGAGGAACCGCCCCCGAGCAGCTGGGAGTACGACCCCGTCTCACAGGTCGAAATCGTCGAGAGTGGGCCGAGAGCAGTGCCGGTACCGCTGCGCTCGCTTCCGGCTGTCAAGGCGGAGACCAAGCCGTTTACCGACGAGCTTCCCCCCGAAAGCCGCCCGGCACAAGAACCCATCGAGCCGCTTCCGCCGAGCTCCGGCACCCCCGATTTGCGTTCGCTGACCATAAAATATGGGGAATCCGAGGAGGACGAAAAGGAAGAGAACGGACCGCCCTCCTGGTATGCGCGGCTCCAGCAGCAGCCGTCCATCTCGAGCATGTTGCCCGGTCATCTGACCGAGCCTCCTCATCCAGCCGCGCTGAGCACATCACCCGTCACCGCTGACGAGGGGGAGCTTGCCAAACCGGACACCGAGGCGCGAGGGACATCAGCTGCCCCGGCCGAGGCACCAACGGCGTTGCGCCGGGTTGCACGCATGGCGTTACCGTTCGTTGCCGGTGCCGGGTTGGTATTAGGGGGTTATTCATTGAGTTCGCTCCGTTCCCGTCAAGAACCGGGTGCACAGAACGAAGCTCCGGCTGCGCCTCCTTCGTTGGAAAAGGTGCGCGCTTCCGAGACCCCGCCGGTTTCGACCACCGTTGAAACGTCGCCTAGCGTGGCGGCGTCGGCGCCCGCAATGGCTTCGGCAAGCTCCGCTGGTCGACCTTCCGATCAAAAAGTCGCCACAGAATCGCGCCCCGGTGACAAGCCGCGCCCGACCGATTCCCCTTCTGCGGCGGCAAAACCTGCAGCTCCCGCATCCGCTGAAAAACCCGCCGAGGCAGCTCCAGCGCCGGAAGCGCAAAAGACCGGACCCGATACGACGGCGGTCAAAGCGGCGTTGAGTCAAGGCGCGACGTTAGCTCAGGCTTGCCGCAAAGAGGGTGAGCCCCCCGGTAGCGGTGTGGTTCAGGTCACCTTCGCACCTTCGGGCCGTGTGACGCGCGCCATCATGCAGGGCCCGCCGTTTGGCGGCACCGCCACCGGAAGCTGCATTGCAAACAAGCTGCGCTCGTTGAGCATCCCGCCGTACAGCGGAGACCCCGTCACCGTTAGCAAGACCATCACGCTCCAATGACCGAGCGAGCTCCGGCGTTGCGCCTGGACCATCTTCGGTGCGAGCTCTTGCGGGATCCCCTCGGCATTGACGTCGGCGAGCCGCGCCTCAGCTGGGTGCTCGAGTCCTCCGAGCGCAACCGCAAGCAGAGTGCGTATCAGGTCTTGGCTACCGATGCGTCCGGCGCGCAAGCTTGGGACAGCGGCAAAGTGGTTTCTGATTCGAGCGTGCACGTTCCGTGGCGCGGAAGGCCGCTCCGCTCCCGCGATCGCATCATTTGGAAGGTGCGAATCTGGGACGAGCTCGATCGCTCGACGGACTGGAGTGATCCCGCGAAATTCGAGATGGGGCTCTTAGAGCGGCAAGCCTGGAAGGCCGAGTGGATCGCGGCAGCCGCCGAACAGGAACGTTTGCCGGTGCTGCCATTTGTGCAATGGCAGGACCGATGGATCGGGCTTTCGGAGGCAGGCCAAGCTAAGGCTTACTTCCGCCGTTTTTTCCAGCTCCCCGAAAACGGCGGCATCCGAAAGGCGTTCGGCGTCCTCATGGCAACCGGCGAGCTCGAGCTGTTCGTCAACGGTCGCTCCACGATACGAAGCCAGGCGATCGACCAAGCGGTTCCGCTGGATTTGTCCGGGCTACTCAGGCCGGGTGCAAACCTGTTGGCCCTGAGCCTGACCCGTCTCGAAGGCGCACCACGGCTCGCGTGTGCCGCCCGTTTCGTGATCGAGCGGGATGGGGGAGCTGCGATCGACATTCGAACCGGCAAGGAGTGGCGTGTTTCGCGTGAGCCAAGAAACGGCTGGCAAGAGACCGACTTCGATGCTGGCAACTGGGACGAGAGCCTCGAGCTCGCCCAAGTTGGCGCCTTTCCATTTGGCCGCTTCGCCTTGCCGGCGCGCGTGCTTCCGGCGCCGCTTTTGCGCAAGTCGTTTGGGCTGACCCGCAAAGTCGCTGCGGCGCGCGCCTACGCCTGCGGGCTCGGATACTTCGAGTTGTATGTCAATGGCCGTCGCATCGGTGACCACGTGCTCGACCCGGCGTTCACGCGCTACGACCAGCGGGTGCTGTATGTGACCCACGACGTGACACAATGTTTGGTCCAAGGGGAAAACGTGCTCGGCGTGATGCTCGGGAATGGATTTTTCAACACTCACGCCCAAGACGAATGGGACTTTCATCAGGCGCCCTGGCGGGCAACGCCGCGTTTGCTCTTGTCGCTGCATATCGACTACGCGGACGGCACTTCCGAAGTGATCGGGACGGACGACTCTTGGCAGGCGAGCAGCGGACCGGTGGTGCTGGACGGCGTGCGCAACGGGGAAACCTACGACGCGCGCCTCGAAAGGCCGAGCTGGGCGACCCCGGCCGACGCAGAGGAAGACTGGCATTCGGTAGTTTCGGTGGCCGGTCCTTCAGGTCAGCTTTCCGCTCAGGTGGTGCCGCCCATCCGAGTTACGGAAACTCTGCGCGCCGTGGCGCTCACCCAGCCGCGTCCCAAGGTTTTCGTATTCGATTTTGGCCAGAACTTTGCGGGATGGGCGCGCCTGACGGTGACAGGCCCGCGCGGCGCCACGGTTACGCTGCGTTACGGGGAACGGCTGGCAGACGATGGCACCTTGCAGCAGCAGGGCATCTGGCAATTCGTGCAACAAGGTCCATTCCAGACCGACCGATACACGCTAAAGGGTGAAGGCGAAGAGACCTGGGAGCCCCGTTTCACGTACCACGGCTTCCGCTACGTCGAAGTTACCGGCTTTCCAGGAGTCCCGGACATCGAATGCTTGCAAGGCCGGGTCGCGCACACCGCCTTCGAGACTATCGGGCAGTTCGAGTGCTCGAACCAGCTTTTGAACGCCGTCTGGCGCGCGGCGCTCTGGTCCTATCGTAGCAACTTTCACAGTATTCCCACCGATTGCCCGCACCGCGAAAAGAACGGCTGGATGGGCGACGGACACATCGCGGTTGAGCTGGGGATGTATAACTTCGACAACGCCGCCTCCTACGCGAAGTGGGTACGCGACATGGCGGACGAGCAAGCCCCGAACGGCGCTTTGCCCGGCATCGTTCCCACTTCGGGCTGGGGCTACCAGTGGGGGAACGGACCGGCTTGGGACAGCGCGTTGCTGTTGGTTCCCTGGTATTTGTACCTGTACACCGGCGATCGCCGCATTTTGGAGACCCATTACGCTTCGATGAAGCGTTACGTCGATTACCTCGGCACGCGCTCCTACATGGAGGAAAATCCCTCTGGCTGGCTCGGTGATTGGCTGGCTCTCGATCAGAGCACGCCGGAAGCGGTGACGCACGCCGCTTTCCACGTGCAGGACGCGCTCACCGTCGCGCTTACGGCTCGCCTTCTGAACCAGCCCGACGAAGCGGCATGCTACGAGTCGATTTCGGACTCGGTGCGGCAGCGCTTCGTGGAAAGATTCGTCGACCGCGAAACCGGTCGGGTTTCCACCGGCAGTCAGACCGCTCAATGCTCGGCGCTCCTTCAGATCCTGGAAGCAGGACCGCTTCGCGACCAGGCCTTTCAGCGGCTGGTGGAAAACATCGAAGCCGAGCGGCGACACCTGAACTTCGGTCTCATCGGCTCCAAGTTTTTTTCCTCGGTTCTCACTTCAGGCGGCCGCGCGGACCTGGTGTACGCGATCGTTTCGCAGCGTGATTTTCCGAGCTGGGGCTACTGGATCGAAAACGGCGCCACCACGCTTTGGGAGGATTGGCATGGCAACGCATCGCGGAATCACATTTTTTTGGGCGATGTCACGGCCTGGTTTTACTGGGGCCTTGCGGGCATTCGTGCCGATCCAAGCGCCCCCGGATTCGAACACATTATTTTCCACCCCGAAGTGGTTGGCGATCTCAGTTGGGTGAAGGCCGAAACGCGCACGGTGCGCGGACGTGTTGCGAGCGAATGGCGGCGCGACGGCGATGAACTCAAGCTCGAGCTTTGCGTTCCGGCAAACAGCACGGCCTCGGTGTACGTGCCAGCGCCCGCGTCAAATCGGGTCGACGCCGACGGAGCTCGTTGGGTCGGTGTGGAGCCTGGGCGTCAGATTTACGAAATCGGCTCCGGAAGCTACACTTTCCGGGTGCGCGGGGGGTAAGAGATTCGTAGCAGGTCTACCCCAGACTCGCCTTGCTGCACTCGCCGCTACTGCCGAGCTCCTGCTCCAGTTCCAGCAGGAGCTTTTTGGCCTGACGGCTGAGCTTTTTCGGGACCTGAACTTCTACTGCGATGAGAAGGTCGCCTCTGCCGCGGCGATCGAGTCGTGGGACACCCCGACCCTTGACCGTGATCACGGTTTCCGGTTGCGTACCGGGCTTGATTTCCACCGAGACCGGGTCGTTGGTGGGCAGCAGTAAAGAGACGGTGGAGCCCAGCGCCGCTTCGACGATGGAGATGGGCTGTCGCGCGATGAGATTGTAGCCGTCGCGCTCGAACCGGGGATCCGGCTCTATGCCAACATCGACGTATAAATCGCCGCAGGCCGATCCGTGGGGGCCCGGCATGCCTTGTCCAGGAACGCGCAAGCGTTGGTCCGAGTCAATTCCGGGCGGGAATGTGACCAGGACCTTGCGCTGACGCTCAATGAACCCGGCGCCGCGACAGGATTCGCACGGCTCAGTGATGACCTCACCACCACCCTGGCAGCGCGGACAAGTGGTGGTGAACATGATGAAACCGCGGTGCGTGGTGACCTGACCCGTACCGTTGCACTGACTGCAGCGCTCAGGAGCGCTTCCCGCCCGCGCGCCGCTCCCCAGGCAGGTATCACACGGTGCAGGACCTTTGACCGTGACCTCCTGCTTACATCCGGTGATGGCATCTTTGAGCGTGATGTGGGCTTCCACTCGCACGTCCTGGCCGCGCTCCGGTCGCCGCCGGTGCCGACCACTGGTTCCAAAGCCACCGAAGAAGTCGGAGAACATATCTTGGAAATGACTCAGGATGTCCCCCATTCCGGCGGACGAGAAATCGAAGCCGCTTAGATCAACGTGCCCGAATCGATCGAACTGGGCGCGCTTTTGCTCGTCACTGAGCACGCTGTAGGCTTCGGTGGCCTCTTTGAACTTTTGCTCCGCCGAATGGTCGCCCGGGTTCCGATCCGGGTGATGCTTGAGCGCGCATTGTCGATAGGCCCGCCGTATTTCGTCCGCGCTGGCGTCGCGCGAAACGCCGAGTACCTCATAATAGTCGCGCTTGCTCATTCAGGGGCTGACCAAAGGGTAAATCTCGCTCAAGATGATAAGGTCGGTCCGGGCTCTGTCAACGCGCCTCTGCCTCGCTCGACGCCTTTAGCTGGTGGAGCAGCACCAGCTCTTGGGCGAGCTCGTCCTGGGCTTGCGTGAGCCGGATTTCCAGCTCTTCTGCGCGAAGCCGGCCGGCTTCCGCTTCTTCCAGCCGCATCCGCAGCACCTCGATGGTCCAGCCGGCGGCTTCGAGGTCGGCCTGCTCCACTGCGCTCTTTCCAGCAAGCTTTTCCAGCCGGTTCCGCTGCTCGCCGTTTTCGGTTGAGCCCAGCTCCACCGAAGTGCCAAGCCCGCTTTCGCCGTCTGCTCGGGGCTCGGCGGCGCGTCGGGACTCGAGCTCCAAAATGAGCTCCTTACCGACACTTTCGGCTTGCATAAGTTCCCTCTCCAGCTTGCGCACGTGTTCGC
>DASXTY010000397.1:0-3968 GCA_036505155.1 Polyangiaceae bacterium
CGGAATTTCCCCGGGTGCCACCCGAGCGTTGCACTCCGCGATGGGTGTTGGCGGAGCCATGGAAGCGCCCTAGTGTCCCGCAGTGCTCGCGAGCTTCAGCGCACCCGGTGGAATTATTCTACGAATCACGGACGCAGGACACTAGCCGATGCGAATTATGGACCGAGGACACTACTCGCGTTCGAGCCACAATTGAGAGTTCGGGAAATCGAGCACGAACTTCTTCGACTGCAAGGAGCTCAGGCCGAGCACACCGGCGACGTTCATGCCCGGCGGCAGCTGCGTCAACGCGGGCCAGGACCGCGCGCGGAACACCGCGATCTGCCTGGGCGCCCGCGCGCCGAGCTCGAGCGTCTGAGTGCTGAGCACGCCGCGCAGTGCATTGCTGAAAACATCCGCACCCGTGTACGCCTGGCCACTCCTCAGGTCGACGTTCGGGTCGATGAGAACCGCGGTAGGACTCCCGGTGTCGAGCATCAAGCGAACTTCGGCGCCGCCGATTTTCGCTTCAATCACGGCGCGGTGCCGTGCCACCTCCAGTGGAATGCGCACCCAATCAGGACCGGCGAGCTCGGGTGCGCCCGCGCCGAAGAAAATCATCTTCTTCGCGTCGACGTCGATCAACGCGGCCTCGTGCTCGAACATGTTGAACCCGAGCAGACCCATGATGTCTCGCCCGTGGTAGGGCCGATCCAACACGTCATTGGCGTGGTAGGGCAGTCCGAGGGCGCATCCTGCGACCTTTAGACGCCCGTTGCCTTGCCGCAATCCCTGCAAGCTGTCGCTTAAACTGGAGTCGGCGCCCGTGTCCAACAGCAGCAGCGCCGGGCGTCCCTCGAGCTCCACCTCCACGTACAGCCGAACCAGGCCTTGGTCAGCCTGAACAGGCAGCAGCGGCCACTCCACCGGCGGGCACTGGTGCGCTCGATCCGAGCTCGAGCGCCCACCCCCGCTCCGAAGTTTACTCACACATCCGATCGACAGGGTCAAAACCGCAATGGCAAGCGCAGTGGTGAAGACGCGGGACATCGCAAAATGACGCTAATAGTACTTGATGTCGAAGCGCAGCGTGCGTTCGGGCTCGCTCGAAGGAGGATACTTGAGGTTCGATAGTCGCTTCGCCAGGCACTCGCTGATCGTCGAGTCCCCAACGCCCGAAGGCGTGCGAACTACGACCCGCGCGATGCTACCATCCTTGGCGATGCCGAGCTCTGCGACGTAACGCCCGCCGAAGCTCCTTTCGCTGCGGATGCATAGGCCGAAACGCCGGTAGACCTCTTGGCTGGCTTGGCTCTGGTTCAGCTGCTCTGAGCTCGTCGAGCTGCGGTTCTGGACCATGCAAGCGGCACAGCTGGCAGTCACAACCGCAATGGGAACGCCCAGACCCTTCATTTAGGTTAGACGACCAGGTGACACGAGTTCCCCTCGAGCGTCAAGAACAGCCGCCCCGTGCGAACAGCTTGAGCATTTCTCGAAAATCGTGTTCTGTCACAGCTACCTCCACACCCCCTGATATTTCAGCGGCGCGAGCGCGTCGCCCAGCTCTTCGCAGGTCACGCAATGACGCTACCAGCAACAGAACCAACCTCGTCCGCCCCCACTGAACCCACGCCGAGGCCGCAGAAGGCCGGCGGATTTCAAGGCTTTCTGGATTGGTTCTGGTGCGGCACGGCCATAGCTCGCGCACGTGCCGCAGAACCCAGGCTTTCGGACGAGCAGCGCGAGCTGCTGCGCCGAGCGCGCCTGGCGCACGAGCTCGCCGATAGACTTTTCGAACCGATTGAACCGCTGAGACACGGAGCGACCACCGCAATCGCCGCAGAGCTCTGCCAGCAGTCGCTGTACTGGTCCCTGCTTGCCAGTCTGCCGGAGCCGGGGCGCCCGCCGCCGGCTGAATTGTGGACCAAGTCGGAAGCAGCCCTTCGCTCCGCCGCGGGTCGGGAGCAGGCGGCAGACCCTGAGCTGCTGAGCCGGTACACAAGTTTCATCGACTTGAGCGACCTTCCGGAGGAACAGCAAAACGCCCGGGCTGCGCTGCTGAGGCGGACGGCCAGTGGGTTGCTCGCCTCGATCGATGCGCCAAAGCGCGCTGTCCAGCGCGTGCAGATGCAACGCGGACTGCGGCTACTCCTGGCGCTAGTGGTTCTGGTGGCCCTGGTTGCGCTGGGGGTGCGCATGGTGCCTGAGCCGCGCAATCTCGCGTTGGACAAGCCATGGTCCTTGAGCTCGAGACAGTTCGACTGTGACCCGAAAGCTGGGAAATGCGGCGGCGCTTCCACAAAAATTTTTTTCCACACGCAGGAAGAGAATGGACCGTGGATCGAATACGACCTCGGTGCACGCACTCGATTCTCCAGAATGGTGGTTCGCAATCGAAGCGATTACGGGGAACGCGCCGTACCCCTGGTCGTCGAAGTGAGCAATGACCGAAAGGCTTATAAGCAAATCGCCTGGCAACGCGAGACCTTCAGCGTCTGGACCCCCCATTTTGAAACTCAGCAGGCGCAGTTCGTGCGCCTCCGCGTTCCGCGCAAGACCTTTCTTCACCTGGAGGCGGTCGAGATCTATCGGTGAAGATAGGCGGGCGGTGGGTTCGGGCGGACACGGTCTTATCTCCGGTTTCCCCGGTCACGGCGGCTGCGAGCGAATGGGTGGCCTCCTTGCAGCCACTCCGCGTTTTTCTCGGTGGGAGCGCCGCGCCGAGCCAGCATGAAGTCACCCCGGATCAGGATAACCCCGAACTGTCGCCGTCGAAGCTCATCCTGGACGTGGTCTCGCTCCTCACGGCCCAGGTTCGGGGTATCCACCAGTATGTATTCGGCGTCGTAAACCGCATGCAGCAATCGGTACGCGTCGGGACGGTTCGAAAGATGCGGAAGCAATCGCTCTGACGCGACTACTTTGGCGGCCGGCGGGATCAGCCGGATGATTTCCCTGAGCGTCTTCAGCCGTTCGCGCTGTGCATCGCTGAAACCGATGTGAACCTCGTCGAAAGCGGCCCTGGCGACGTGGTGCTGAAAAAAGATGCCGAACTGGTAACTGACGACCAAGGTCCCCGCTAGAATGGCCGCCAACCACGAGCGCTTGCGAATGCCGCCGAGAACGTCCCACGGATGTCGCGGTCGCTGCTCCTGAGCCAGAACGATGGCGATCGCCGCGAACAAGAACGAGTTCCAGTGCGCCGCGTATTGAAAACCCAGGGTGATCGGGGGATCGTAACTGGTGGTCAGCAAATTGAAAAAGAACCCCGGCAGACATAAAAACCAGCCGACGGCCCGCTTCAGAGGCAGGAAGGCGAAAGGAACCAAGATCTGCAGAACGCAGATTAGCTTTTTCTCCGTGAGCAGCGTGGACAGAGTAAAGGCGGGGTTACCGATGATGGTCTTTAGCACCGGCCCAAAGCCATTCTCCTGGCCGGGGACCAGATCCTTGTACATGTACAGGAACGTCTCCCCATGACCGAACTGGGGCATGATGAAGAACTTCAACGCCACGAAGTAGAGGAGCCCGGCGCAAGCCACCGACATACCAGCCCGGGGTCTACCGCCCCAAAAGAAGAAGTACGCGCCGACAATAACGATGCTGGCAGAAACGTCCTCGCGAATGGAAAGCGTGAGCGCGATTGCGACTGCCGCCAGGATATCTCGCTTGGCTTGAAGCGCATACAGCGCGAGGTAAATGAAGAATGGCGCCAGCGGTGTATAGTGAAAGTCGTAGAGGTTCGAGCTCTGTACCGCCGGATGCACCGCGTAAACCACGGACAGCAACGCCGCCGGCCAGGCTCCAATCAGGTCCCGTGAAAACCAATATAGCGGCAGCGCGGCAAACCCGATCAGAACTGCCTGAATCAGGAGCAGGGTTTCCGCGTGCTGATACAGCGCGTAGAAGGGGACCAAGAGATAGGCAAAAACCGTCGCGTGAAAGCCGAAGTGGACCGAATCCGGGCCCCCGAGCGGCGACGACTTGAA
>DASXTY010000398.1:0-3219 GCA_036505155.1 Polyangiaceae bacterium
AAAGCGCAATAGCGCGGTTGAGCTGCGCCGAGACGCTGTGGCGCGTGATTCATCAGGGATTGCAAATCGCGGCCGGCGAAGGATACTTGGATTCTCATCCCATTGAGCGGCTGGCGCGCGACGCGCGCTGCAGCTTCCTACTGGACGGTACGCACGAAATGCTGCGCGGTTTCATCGCACTCGAGGGGTTACGCGGTCCCGGTCGCCACACGGTCGATCCGGGCGTCGGTGCCCGGGAACCCACTCAAGGCCTTACCCGCTTGCGGGATCTGGCCGTGCGCACGGCGCACCAAGCCTTGCGTCACAGGCGCCTCACTCGAGCACACCCGCTTTTGGTCGCCGAGTCGGAGGTTTTCGAAAAGGGCGTTGAAAATCTGTACCGGAGCGCGGATCGCGCGCTAAAAGACCACGCCCCGGAAATTGCGGAAATGCAATTCCTGCAGATGCGGATCGCCAACCTCTGCATCGACCTCTACGCCCTGGCAGCTTGCATTGCTCGCGCCTCATTGGCCATTGAGCGAAAAGGGGAGATTGGCGCCCAGCGCGCGCTCGACTTCACTCGAATCTTTTGTCGTATGGCCGAAGCCCGTATGCGCATTAACTTCGAGGGCCTGGATCAGAACGACGATGCCCTGCGCAACGCCATCGCTTCCCGTCAATATGTCGACGGCGCATACCCCTTCGATATTCTGCTGGAATGAAAGCGGGCGGTTGCTGTTTCGTGCTATTCTAGGCGTCCTGAGTTCGATTCTTTCGGAGTTTCGCCATGTCCACATCGACTCATCCGCACACGTTGCCGTTGGTGCCCGAGCCCGCCCCGGCCGAGCCTTCCCGGTCTGAAGACCAATGGTTTTCGGCGTGCACGCTGGAGACCCTGAAGCAACGCGGGTGCGTGGCAAGTCAGGGCGTGGCGGTGTTCCTGCACGAGGGTAAGACCTACGCGGTGGACAATCGGTGTCCGCACATGGGCTTTCCCCTGTCCGAGGGCACCGTAAAAGGCGGCGTGCTCACTTGCCACTGGCACGCATGGCAGTTCGATCTGGAAAGCGGAGGTTGCCTGACTCCGAGCGAAGGCGACGTTGCCGTGTATCCGACGAAAGTGGAGAGCGGGCAGGTGTTCGTCAACAAACGCGTGGAGTCCCGGTCCGGCCGCGTGGGAAAATCCAGGACCCAGCTCGACCGAGCGCTCAAAACCTCTTCTTCTCTCGAAGCCTCCAAAGCAGTGTACCGGCTGCTCAAGGCAGGAGTGGAACCTTCCGAGATTGTGACCAGCGCCGCCGAACTCGGCTTGCGGTTTCAATCGGGGTTCTCCTCCGGACTGGTGACGCTGACCGCCCTGTCCCGGGTGCTGTCGGATTACGAAGTGCCTTTTTCCCTCGAGCAGCGGGTTTTAGGGCTGATTCAAGCAATGAGCCCGGTGGCGAGCGAAACCCAGGGCACCGCGCCCCGTCGTTTCCGGGGTGCACTGCCGGCGTCGCGCGTGCCGCTTCCCCGGCTGAAGCAATGGTTCCGCGGTTTTCTCGAAGACCGGGAAAATTTCGGGGCGGAGCGGACGCTGCGCACCGCCTTCGAAAGCGGTGGAGGGCAGGCGGATTTGGTGGGAATGGTAGTGGCGGGTGCGACCGATCACGTGTTCATCGGAACCGGTCACACCTTGGATTTCGCCAACAAGGCCTGTGAGCTGCTGGACATCATCGGTTGGCAGCGCGCTCCGGATGTGCTGACCGCTCTCATCCGCGACATTAGCGAATCAACTCGCCACGAGGAAGATATGTCGTGGAAGCACCCGACCGACCTCATCGCAATGATTCGAGACTCCGAAAGAGAGTTAGCGGGGATCAACTTGGGCGATGACGCCAATGGCGTCGAAATCTGGGACTGGGCCGAAGCGCTTACCGAGCTAGAGCCCGCGGCTGGATTTCCGTTTCTGGTGGATAAGCTTCGATCCGGCCATGGGCTGGTCAAAGTCGCCACCAGTCTCGCCGGAGCCGCAGTGCTCCGGATGCACCGCTTCCACACCCGCAACGAATTTTTCGACTGGGACACCGTGCACCATTTGCTCACCCACACCAACGCCCTGTTGCGCTTGTGCAAGCGGTTTCCCTCGGAGGAGCTCGCCCGCGGCCTGTTGCACGCTTACGGTTATCTGTATCTGACGCGCTTTCTGAACGTTCCCCCGGCGCGCCTTCCGGAAGACGTGCGGGGGGCGCAGCCGGATGCGAACGTGGAACGACTGGGCACGCTCATCGAGCTCCGACGCATCGAGGAGGCAGGTGTGGCGGTCTACACCCTGCTTCGCGATCCCACCGCGGAGCGGGAAGTGAAACGGACCCTAGCCATCTCCGCGCTTCGTGAAGACCTGGGCTTTCACACCTGGCAACAGCTCGAAGCGTGCTTTTCCTTGCATCAGCAACTGCCGGAAGACCCTCGCCGAAGCCGCCCGCTTTCGTCACTGGCGCGCTGGCTCGGCGCCCACGCACCCACGCCGCGTGCGCTGTATCAAACCGTGGACAACGCTATCCGACTCGAGCGCGGAGACAGGCTTTACGAAGATTGAACATGCTGCAGCGCTCCACGCCCGCGTCTCCGACTGCACCGAAGGCCTCCAACCGAGACCAAAGTGATCTGTGGGTGGCCGTAGCTCCGTTCAAGGCCGTGGAGTGGCGCGCGCTTTCGCCGAGGGAGCGGCTCCGCCGGAGCTGGCGCCTGCGCTCGCACCTGGTCGATCTCCGTGCTGAACATGATCGCAAGCTTTTTCCGGCGCCTTGAAGCCACTGCGGTCGAATATCTCCTGATCAGCGGCCAAGCGACGATCTTGTACGGCGCGGCCACATTTTCCGAGGATGTAGACTTGTGGGTACAGCCGAGCCCACTGAACTTAGCCCGTTTCGTGGACGTGTTGCGAGCTTCCGGCGCGCGCTATTACAAGCTAACTCCTCCGTTCACGGTCGAAAATCTCGAGCGAGGCCATGGCTTTCATTTCGTACTGCCGTCGGAGCCGCCAGACCCGGATGTGTATTTGGACGTGATGGGCCGGCCGCCGCGGGTCGAGAGCTTCGAGGCGGCGGTCAAGAACGCGCGCCATTTCGAGACCGACTTTGGCAGAGTGCACACGGTGGGCATCAAAGACCTGGTCGAGCTGAAAAAAACCCAGCGCCCCTCGGACTATCCCATCATTGGTCGGCTGGCGCTTGCGTTGCTCGAAGATCCGGCAACACC
>DASXTY010000399.1:0-5394 GCA_036505155.1 Polyangiaceae bacterium
GTTTTTACCTCTCATCGCGACTGCGGTCACCACCTCCGCTTGGGCCAAACAAACCTTTCAACATGACGCCATGTACGCCGGGCTCATCTATCCCATCGTCGTGTGCCTGGTGACCACGGTGGTGTGCGGCCTCTTCGTCCACGAAACCAAAGACCACCGGATCGACACACCGATTCATCAGACATGAGCAGCATGCAGAAATGGGATCTGGGCGAATTGCCCATACTCGCCGACGTGGACCTGGTGATTGCTGGCGCGACCTGGGGTGGGATTGCGCTCGGAGTGGAGGCGGCGCGCCGGGGGATGCGGGTGATGGTGGTCGAGCCGAGAACCTATCCAGGTTATGAAACATCCGCGCTTCTCCGCCCCTGGATTGCGGTTAGCGAGCTCGAGCAACCTCCTTTGCTGGTCGGAGATTGGTTGGAAAAAGCGGGGAGAGTGGTGGCGGAGGGCAGGGAAATCGCGTTGCATCCCGATCTGGTCAAACGGGCCCTGGAGGACCAGTTGTTCCAGGCCGGCGCCGAGCTCTTGTATGCAACGCATCCGGTGGGTGTGGTGCGCGACTCCAACGGGGTCGCCGGCATTGTGGTCGGGCATAAAGGCGGTCTTGCGCTGGTCTTGAGCCCGGCGGTGGTGGATGCAACGGATTGGGCGACGCTAGCGCGGATGATGGCCCTCGCGCGTCTTCGAAGCGCGCTTCCCCGAGCGGTGCGCATGATTCGCACCATTGAGCTCACCGGCGTAAAGGGGTCTCTGGGGTCGGATCTGGCGCTGACGCCGGGCTTAGGAGTGCACGGCGATCGGGCCGCTTTGCACCAGGGGTATTTAGAGGGTCACGTCCTACTCGAGCTCGCCTTCGAGCTTCCGCTCGATTCTGCCGATAGCCGCGGCAGGATGCGGCTCGAAGTGGAAGCCCGGCGCAGGAGTTTGTCGATCGTCGAGCACCTCATCACCCAGCGCAAAGAATTTCGGCGGGCTCATTTTGCCCACGGGTCGTGGGAACTGCGGCTTGATTCGCCGTGGTCCCTTAGCCAGCCCGAGGATGGTGATCACCCGGTCTGCGGGGAGTATTCGCTTGGGGCTTTCAGGTCTCAAACCAGCATTAACTTAGTGGTCCTGGGGACTGCGGCGGCCATAGAGGACCCGGTGGCGCGAGCCCGGCTTTTGGATCCAATAGCGGCGGCTCGCACGGGTGAGGCGCTGCTGGAGTTCGTGTCCCGCTCAGCGCAGAGCTCTCGTCGGTCAAGGCGCGCTGAGCTCGAGATCATCGTGTCGGCGCGTGACGAAGACCCCCTGAAAGGCGGGGGCTCCGACGCGCTGGCGTTCTCCATGCTTCCGCCGCGCAGCACCGAGAACGCGCGGAGCAGTGCGGTGACCATCGACGAACTTTGCGACACGGACGTACTGGTTGCCGGCGGCGGCACGAGCGGCGCGACCGCTGCCGCGGTTTCTGCGGACTGCAAAGTCCGAACCGTGCTCGTGGAAATGAATTCGGGGCTCGGCGGAACCGGCACCGTCGGAGGAATCGATAGCTACTGGTTCGGCCGTCGCGTGGGGTTCACAGCCGAGGTGGATCGGCGTTACGCAGCGGTTGCGGAGAGGATTGGGGCTTCGAAAACCGGCGTGTGGAACGTGGAGGGCAAGATGCACGCCCTGCTCGAGTGGGCTCTGGAGACCGGCGTCGAGGTATTTTTTCGATCGGTCGGAGTGGGCGTTATCAAGCGCGGCGATGCGGTCGTGGGCGCCGTGTTTGCCAGTCCCGATGGACTTTGTCTGGTGAGGGCCAAAGTCACCATCGATGCCACCGGCGACGGGGACCTGGCTGCTCACGCCGGCGCGCGGTTCGTGTACGGCTCGGAGCGCGATGGGCTCGTGATGTGGTACTCGCTGGCGCCGTTGGTGAAGCCGGGGCGCCCGCGCAATAACTTCACCAGCACGGTCGACGTCACGGACGTAAAGGACTACACGCGCGCCATTTTAGCGGGGCGGCGGCGCTGGGATGGCCACGACCATGTGAGTTATCTGGCTCCACGTGAATCCAGACACATTTTGGGTGGGGTCGTTCTTACCGTCACTGATCAGTTGCTTTTGCGGAAGTTCGACGACGTCATCAACATTTGCTTCAGCAACTGCGACATCAAGGGCCGGAGCGCGTCGGACTGGGTTTGCTGGGGGCTGATTCCGCCCAACTGCGAGGCGGAGATCCCGTACCGGGCGCTGGTGCCGGAAGCGGTGGACGGGATTCTGGTGGCGGGAAAAGCCTACTCGTGCACCCACGACTACCTGGCGCTCGCCCGCATGCAGGCGGACCTGCAAAACCAAGGCGGTGCCTGTGCGCTGGCTGCGGCACAAGCGGTTGTTCGGGGTGTGAGCCCGCGAGAGGTGAACGTGCTCGCGGTGCAGCGACAGCTGGTTGAGCGCGGAGTTCTTCCCCACGCGATCCTGGGTCGAAGCGGCGCACCAGCGCGGCTCTCCGCTCTAGCGCTCAGCAGCTTGATCGAGACGCTTACGGGTGACGAGCCGTTTTATTTGGACCAGGGGTTTCAGGACCGAGTGACAGAACCTTCGGTATTGGTGAAGCTCTGCACCGCGGGAGGCGAGGTCGTGCCTTTGCTCGAGCGAGCCCATGAAGCTAGCCACGGCAAGCGCAAGCTCTTGTTGGCGCGCCTTCTATCCTGGCATGGATCGCGGGCGGGCGTGTCCACCTTGGTCGCGGAAATCTTGGCTCTGCTCGCGAGTGGTGAGCTCCCCAAGGTGACTACCGATGTCCCCTACATGGGCATCGCACCCGATCACGGGGTAATGCCCGAAGTTTGTTACCTGGTGTACACACTGGGTATGACACGCGACCCCCGGACCGTGTCGGCACTGGAGCGGATTGTGGAGCTTTTCGATCCCAGCGAAGAGGAGTTTGCCGAAAAAGGCAACGGAGCCTTCCACTACGCTGACTCAGTGGCTTACGTTGCAGAGCGACTCGGCAGCGCCGATGTGGCACCTTTGCTCGAGGCATTACATGCGAAAAAGGCGGTGCGCGGCTTGGTGGCCCAGGGTCCCGAATCCGATTTCATTCGCGAACGGCGTGCGTACCTCGAGCTCGTCATCGGCCGTGCTTTGGCTCGGTGCGGAGCCAAGGCGGGTCTGGATATCCTGGTGGAATACCTGGGCGACGCGCGCTCGCTTTTTCGAGAGCATGCGCGAGCCGAGCTCCGCGCTGTGACCGAGCGGGATTACGCTTACGACCTGGACGCTTGGAGGCAATGGATTGCGGCTGAAGCTTCAAAGCTGAGCGTGAAGCCGTGGACGCTTCGCATGGATTGATTCCTAGCGTCGAACCGGAATGATCTGCACCCGTCGCTCGTCGCCCTCGCCGTCGCTTTTGGTGACGACACCTTGAAACTTCGCGAGCGCCAGGTGGACCACCCGTCGATCCCGCGGATTCATCGGCTCGAAGGTGATGATCTTGCCTTCGTCCACGGCCTGTCGGCCGAGCCGGCGAGCCATGCTCGCCAGAGAGTTGTCTCGACGGCTGAGGTAGCCCTCCGCGTCGACCAGCACGTGCCGCCGCTCGAGCCCCGAGCGATTGATGATCCGATGGGTGAGAAACTGCAGCGCCTGGAGCACCTGACCTTTTTTGCCGATGATTCTGCCGGCGTCTGCGCCCGCGATCTCGATGTGAATTTCTCCTTCCGAGTGCTCGCCGCGAGGGCGCCGCAGTCGCGCGCGACAATCAAGCTGCATGTCTCGGACCACGTCGCTCACAAACTTTAGAGCCCGAGCTGCGCGTTCATCGGGAGGCTCTTGACTGCGCTCCAATCGATCATTGTCCCGGGGCTCGTCATCGGGGATGCTGGCATCCTCGTCTGACTCTGCCTCGGAGTGCTCGGTTTCGGACACCGCTTCCGATTCGCCGGAAGCGGATACCTCTTGGCTGGTAGGCTCGGGTTCAATCGGCTCGGACGCTGAGTCTTGGTCGGCCGTGAGATGGGTATCGTCTGTCATGATTACGCCTTTCCTTTACCCAGCAGCGGGCGACTTTCCGATACCTTCGACTCCGACGGGTTCGAAGACCCCTGGCGCCTGCCCGAAGTGCTGGTTTGGCCTTTCGGCTCCTGAAGTTTGCTTACTTTGCCCTGGCCAGGGCCGCCCCTTGGAGTCGCGCGCCGCGCGTGCCACTCGACGGACTGCTGCTGGATGATTCCCAGCACACCGTTGGTGAACATGTAGACGCCGAGCCCGGCCGGGAGAAACAGCATGAACACAGTAAACATCGCCGGCATGAAATACAGAAGCATCTTTTGCTGACTCGGATCTCCCGCCTGGATCGGCATGAGCTTCTGCTGGAGAAACGATGTGGACCCGATGATGAAAGGGAGGATGAAATAAGGGTCCGGCTCCGAGAGATCGGGAAACCAGAGGAATGGTATATTGTACAATTCTACGGCTGTCTGCAGAGTGGTATACAGCGCAAACCAGACGGGCATGGAGGCGAGTTGGGGCAGACAGCCTTTAAGCGGGTTGACTTTGTGCTTACGCCACAATTCCATCTGGGCAAGCCCTCGGGCCTGCTGGTCGTCCTTGTACTTTTGGCCAATCGCATCCAGCTCCGGTTTGAGCTCGCGCATCTTGATCATGCTGCGGATCGAGGGAACGGTGAGCGGGAACAGCAATACGCGCGCGGTCAAGGTGAGCACCACGATCGCGATGCCCCAGTTAGGGATTACGCGGTGCACGCCGAGCAGGAAGGCAACCAGGACCTTGGCGATGGCCGAGAAGAACCCGAGGTCGATGAGCTCGCTCACGTGATGCCCGCCGCCGCCCGCGTGCTCCATCACCTCGCGTTCCTTGGGGCCCACGTAGGCAAGGACCTGGTATTCTTTGGTTTGGTTCGGCGCGAGATCGACCGGCTCGTACGCGATGCGTGCCCGGTACATGCGCCCGCGATTGGGGTCGTCTTTGCGGCTCCCGTACGACGCGTGCCAGCGGTCTTCTATTTGCAGCTGGCAAGCGGAGCCGGCGACCCCGTCCAAAGCGATCAGAGCGTTGGAAAAATAGGCGTTCGAGACCGCGGCGATCGAGGGTTTGCCGGGAGCTTGATACCAGTCCCCAGGGTTTAGCTGATTGGGGCTGAAGCTCGCATCTTCGGAAAAATCCTTGGGTTCGAAGCTGTCGTCGCGCAGCCGCACCGTCTTACCCGTGTCCGAAACGCACTCGACGTGGGTCAGAAAAGGGCTAACCCGGAACATGTGGCCGCTAGTTTGACTATCGGGTCGCCAAGTAGCGGTTTGGATGCTGAGCGCGTGACGAAGCGAACGGCGATCCAGGTTTTTGACGGTGGCCCGGACCATTAACTCGTAAGGACGCGAAGTGGCGCTGACCACCTGGGTGAGCTCCGCC
>DASXTY010000400.1:0-2333 GCA_036505155.1 Polyangiaceae bacterium
CGACGCGGAAGCGGGGCTTGCCGTGGCGCCTCTGGTAGCACTGGGACGCGCCAACGACCTGGAGCTCTCGATCCACGCTGCGCGACCGCCCCGCCCAGCCAGCGCGCAGCCCGGGTCCCTGGATGCGGACGCTCTCAGAGACATCGATGTGGCGGGAAGCCAAGAGCCTGCGAGTCAGTTGCTCGCTGCCATCTCCGAAAGTCTCGAGCGCGCGCACCCGCCCGAGCTCGAGCGTTATGGTGTGAGCTCACGCGACAGAATCGGCGCGCGGTCCGGCCATCCGTTGCGTGTGGTTGGCGACCGCATCGCGGCCATCTTTGGCATTGGCGACTACGACTTGTACCCGCACCGCGCGAAGTCGAACCGGATCGACATCGAGTTCACCGACCCAGTGTCGCTTTTGGTTCCTCAGTTTTTTGGAAGTTGTACCGAATCGCAGCAGGTGTTTCTCGTCGGCCGGGTGATGGCGGTCATCGCGCGCGGGCTGCACGCGGTGGAGAAGCTACCACCCCAGGTGCTGGAGGTTCTTTTGGCAGCGGCGGCTCGCAATAGCGAGCCGAATTTTGGCCAGGGTCTTGCCGACGAGGAGGCGCTCAACGCTCAAGCCAAGCGCATTTACAGGGCGATTTCATGGGGTCGGCGCCGCGCCTTGGAGGAAACCGCGGAAGCTTATGCGAAAGCCCCGCGCGTCGCTTTCGTGAAATGGGTCGGTACGGTGAGAAGGAGCGCAGCCCGAGCGGCGGTGCTGGTGGCCGACGATTTGCCGGGTTGCGTGACTCTGGTGCGGCAGACCGAAGGCGACCTCAGCGGCGCACAGGGGGCTAGTTTGATTCAAGCCATGATGATGGCCGAGGACATGTTGCGCTTCTGGGTGAGCGACGCGGCATTCAGCCTGAGGCGGCGGATCGGAATGGCGTAGACGGCGTCTACGGGCGCGGCTGCCTGAAGCACCACACGGCCTTGCCATCGCCTCCGGACTTGCTGGTGGTCGCAGCGACCAGCTCCCAACCTCGCGCGCCGGCCGCGTTCGCCTTTACGCCAAGCTCGTCCGCGTCGCTCTCCTGGAAGCAGAAGTACGCCCATCGCTGCTCCACCACGTATGCCGCTTCGGCCGGCGGAAGCACGAAGCGCGAAGCCCCCGCCACGCACCCGATAATGAACGCTACGGAAACCGAAAGACCGATGAGAAATCCACGCATGGCGCTTCCCCTAGCACCGTTGCCGCTCAGGTGTCTGCACCCTCAACCAGCTATAAGCAATTTCCAGGCTATCTGACAGGCACTATTTGGGGAGCCAGCGCACGTCGTCGTAGATGATGTCCAAGTCGGTGGGCCCGTCCTGCGAGCACCAACCGTTGTTACACATCCAAATGTTTACGTCCGTGATCTTGCTGGGATCCATGGCGGAAAAGCTCGGGCCGCCAATGATATCCGACCAGACTGCGCTGATGTGCTGCCAACTGTCGTTAAGGTTAACCACAATCGAATAACCGCAAGCTTCCGTGCAACGCCCCCCTTCGCCCACCGAGGCGGTCAGGGGTGAATCGAGGGAAACCCAACCGGCGCCCGAACCCTTTATCCAAAGCTCGATTCCCCCGTAGGCTGATGCGTCGTAACAACCTTCGAAGGTCCAGCCGGTGCCACCGCCCCAGCAGTACCCCTCGTTCGGATCGCCCGATCCGTTGGGCGCAAAACACGTCGAATATTTGAACTCAGCTGACCAGTTGCCCACAGTCGTAGCTCCGCTCGGACCGTCGGTCCCTGGGCTGTCGTCGCGCACCAATATCGTCGCCGGGTAAGCGGTCATGTCCGGGTTGCTGTCCGCATACCCCCCCCACAAGCTCACGTGCACGTTATCCTTGTTGACCAACTTGTACCCGTCAAGGTCCGCGGGGATGTTGGCGTCTTCGAAGTCCACAATCAATGTGTCGGAACCCGTACCTTTGTACTGGGAGGGCTTCGTTTCAGAGCAACTTTCCGCGGGTGTTGGTTTCTTGTCCGCGCAGCAACAAGCGAGAAGGCCCAACAGGGCCGCACCGAAGAGACCCGCGTGATCTAAACCTTTTTTGTGTCTAACCAAGTTCCGCATAACCATTTCAATTACCCTTTTTCGCGCCAAAGTCAAAGCGAAATACCACTAATCCTTAACAGATCGGCTATTCTGACGCATAGCGGCACCAGTGGCCGGCTCCCCGTTTGAGGACGCGGTCGTCGCTTGCCGCAAGGGACCCTCGCGGGCTAGACCGCTTCCGTAGGCTTTCGGAGCCGCCGGCCGGCCCCAAAGCCGACCCCAATTGGCTCGCGAAGGTGGCGGAACTGGCAGACGCGCTGGAT
>DASXTY010000401.1:0-4730 GCA_036505155.1 Polyangiaceae bacterium
TTCAGCGCCGACTGCGGAGGGCTGCTCGAATACCCGCAATTCACTCGCCCGCCGAGTTTTCGGGGGCTCGACGTGCCGGAGCTTTTGTTGAGCGGCGATCACGCCAAAGTCGCCGCGTGGCGTCGCGAGCAGTCACTCGAGCGAACGCAAACCCGTCGCCCAGACTTAATCCCGCCAAAGAAGTCGTGACCACCCCTATGGAGTGAAGTGTAGCGCGCGCCGCTCGTTCAGTGACTACCGGTTACCTCGCCAGCAGCTTGCTGACCTCCGCGCTTCGGACCCCAGGCCCCGTCCATTCGATGAGGGGCGGCTCCACCTCTAGACCGCCCGGTTTGGTTCTTCGGAGCTCCACCAACGCCATTCGCGCGGGCAACTCGACGCGCGCGTGCACGAACCGAAGCCGCTTGGCAAATAGCCTCACGTTGGCCGCCTCTTCCAGAAAAGACTGAAGCGCGCGCGCAGGGTAGACGAATGCGGCGCGCCCCCGACTTCCGCGAAGTGCCAAGGCAGCCGCGGCGAGAAAGGGTTCCACGGTGCCCTGTCGAGCGGCAGCGTCGAGGTAATGGCTCGAGGCACGCGCGCTCCCCGGCTCAAAAAATGGCGGATTGGAAACCACCAGATCCGCCTTGCCGGCGAGCTCCACGGGGAGCCCGCCGTCGCCAAGGTCGGTGGAGTAAACCGCTCCGCTAAGGCCGGCCGCGCGCAAGTTGCGCCGCGCCAGACCCGAGAGCAAAAGCTCTCGTTCCACCAGCGCAGCCCGGCGAATCGCGCCCCAATGGTTCAATATAAGCGCCACCGCCCCCACCCCCGCTCCCAGATCCACCGCCAACTCCGCCGGACGCCGCTGGCGGGCAAAGGCGGCCAAGAAGACCGCATCCACGTTCATTCGGTAGCCGCGGGTCGGTTGCAGCAAAGTGAGAGCACCGCCGAACAGCGTGTCTTTGGTGAAGCGTGTCTCGCCTCGGGCAGACGATTTCAGCGGCACACAAATGGCGCTAGCGTGGGATAGATCCGGTTTCAACTGAAAGTGCAAAAATCGAAGCTTGGTCCCCAGGGCGCCTTCTGGCGCCGGCTCGCCTACGCCGGTGCGCGCTACGGGCCACGTGTGTGGGTCCAATACAGCCCGCCCTTGTTTGGAATGGCTTTTTACCTGGCGCTCCGCCAAGAGCGACGCCGAGTGCGGCGCAATCTGCGCGCGGTGTTGGGGGCTCGCAGCAGCGTGCTCGAACAGCTCGACGTCCTGCGCACCTTCACCGCGTACGCCAGCTGCTTGGCAGAGGGGCTCGGCGCCGAGCGGCTGGACGGAGCCCGGGCTCGCCACCGAATGGTCGGTAAAGAGAACTTCCAAATTGCAATGAACCAGGGCAGGGGACTCATCATCACCACCTGCCACACCGGTCCCTGGGATGCGGCGGGTCGGGTATTATCGCAAATGGTGGGGAGCGACCGAGTGCTCATCGCCATGCGTCCGGAGCCAGACGAAAGAGCGAGGAGGTTGCATGACAGTGTTCGGCATCGCCTTGGCGTCCGCGTCGCGCACGTCGGTGAGCATCCGCTGGACGGCCTTCCGCTGCTTCATCATCTGCGCGCGGGCAGAGGCATACTGGCGGTTCAGCTCGATCGGATTCCGCCCGGCACGAAGAGCCTGGAGGTCACGCTCTTCGGAGAGCCATTTCGGGTGCCCAAGGGGCCGTTTCTGCTCGCGGCGCTTGCCGGTGCACCCCTGTTGCCGCTATTTGCACGCCGCACCGGTTATTACGACTACGAATTTTACGCGGGGCCCGCCATCGAGCTTGCCGAGCGCCCGGATCAGAGCCAGCTTTACCGCGCCGCACAGCTTTTGGCAGCGGAAATGGAGCGTTTCATCCGCGCCAATCCGACCCAGTGGTTCCGCTTTGGTCCTGACTGATGGACATTCCAGAGCTAGACTTACGAGTTGGGTTGAGCTCGCTCCGGGGTGAGCTGGCGCGTTACGCGGAGCGTTACGACCTGCTCGAACTGCGAGCAGATCCGCAACGCCTTCCTCGCTTGGCTGAGCTCCGTCGTTACAAAACCCGGGTGGGAACCCGTTTCGTGTTCGCTGTGGCGCTTCCGTCGTCGATCGGCGAGCTCAATGCACAACCGGGATCGAATCCGGCGTTGAGTTACGCGCTCACCGTGGCAGACGCGCTCGAAGCTTCGTGGTTGCTTCTGCAGACGCCGGCTTCCGTCTCACCCAGCGACAGCTGCCGAAGGCGCCTGGCTGACCTGCTTAAGGGGTTGCGAGACTCCCGCCGTCGAATCGCCTGGGAGCCTCGAGGGGTTTGGGATCCGGAGCAGGCGGCGCGCTTTTCCCAGGAGCTTGGGGTCGCGTTGGTCTGTGATCTCACCCGGGTTCCGCCGCCGCCTGGTATCACTGCGTCTTCGAGCGGCGTGGTCTATTCGCGTTTTCTCAGTCTGGGCAGCGCGCGCATTCGGGGGGCGGCTCTGGAGCGCGCTGCCGAGAGTCTGCGTGGGTTTCGGGAGGCTTACGTGGTCATGGATGGTCCGGATGCAGCCCGTTCGGCGCGAGCCTTTCGCCAGGCCGCGGCGGAGCTCGGGCTAATCGCATCGCCATGAAGACCCGGGCGGTTGCAATTGCCAACGATCCGCTCGCAGAGCGCGCCGCTCAGGAGTTTCTGCAGGGCGCGGGCTCTGCGGTCGGCGCCGTGCTGTGCGGCTTCTTTGCGGCTGCCGGTGCGTACGCCGGCGTCTTGTTGGGTCCTTTGAATGTCATGACCATCGGTATCGGTGCGGGCAGGCGCGCTTTCGACGGCAGGTTGCGTCAGCCTGGCCTCGGCACTAAAAGGCCGCGCGGCTTTCGCTCCGGAGATCCGGTTCCGGACGCAGCGCGGGTCGCGGTCCCGACCAGCGTGAGCGCAGTCCTGGTTGCGTACAACTACCACGGCGGAGACAAACTCGCCGCGTTGCTCAGACCGAGCATTGCGCAGGCGGAACGGTGCGGTGCGCCGGGACGGGCCGCGCTGCTCCGCCGCATTCGAGCGGTGGGCGCCGTGGCGCTTGCGGAACCGAGTTTCGTGCGACCTTTGTTGCGAGTCGCCGGCCTCAGCGAGGGAGGTCTGCTCACGCCCGCCGACTTCGGAAAGGCGCCGGACATGGACCAACCCGCCGTCCAGCGCCGCGTCAGCGGAGCCGCGTTGTGTGAGCCTCCCTGGGCCGCCGAATGCGACGCAGCCCATGACTGGAAGGCGCTCGGAATTGGCTACGCGGTCCTGGCCGTGGATTCACACGGCGTCTTTGCGATGGCGAACTATTATCGAATAAAGGACGGTCTCCTCATCGAGGACTTGGAGCTTGAAATGCCACCGGTGGCGGTGCCCGTGCAGCGCGGCGTGACCCGGCTTGCTCCAGGATCTCGTTTGCCCACACCGGCGCCCATCGCGGCGCGCATCAGCGCTACAGGAGTCCCGCTCGAGGCTTTGGCGGCGCCCGCTGTAAATCGGTTGAATAACAAGTTGGTCGAACATCCCCCGCTCAGAGTTCGGCGCGATCCCTCCACGCTGGACGTTGACGCGGCTCGCGCGTGAGCGAGAAATCCGTCCAGGCGCGGATCAGGTCAGCCGGTAGCCATGCCGCTTCGCAAAGGCCATGAGGCCAACTTTGCCGATGGAGCGAAGGTCGGCGGTGGCCACTTTGACGCTCACGAACCGGCCGAGCTCCGGCACCCACAAACGCCTCCGCTGGACGTTGATCTTTTGCCAGCGCGGGGTCTTCGCATTGGAATGGGAGACGTTGCGCGCGCGAAGCTTGCGTTTTCCGGTGATTTCGCTCTTGGCCATGTGGCGGCGGGATGTTTAGCCGATGCCCCGGCGGCGATCAAGCGCCTGAAAGTCTGAGCGCGGCCAACCGCTCTACCAGTCCGCCACAAAACCGCTGGGTATTGTCGAAATGGTCGGGTTTCTTTTCAAGTGAGGCTTCGTCCATGTACAGCCGACGCGCGAGCTCGACTTGGATGGCGTGCACGTTTCCGGACGGGTTCCCGTAGTGCGCGGTGGTAAAGCCGCCGCGATACGGGTCGTCGTGAGCCACGCTCCATCCTTGCAGAAGAGCCTCCCCTTCGACGGCATCCCGCACCCTCGCCGCTGCGGTGGTGCCCCCTCGAGTGCCGGTCACGACGTCCGCCCGACGACGTCCCGGGTCGTCGTGGCCCAACCGGCCCTGACTCGGCATGGAATGCGCTGAAAGAAGAATCGCCCAGCCGAAGCGTTCGCGGGTTTTTGATAGGAGTTCTTCGAGTGCCGCGTGATACGGCTTGTAGAACAAGGTGAGGCGCCGCTCGAGCTCGTCGCGGTTGAGGGTGCGAGTGAGCGCGTGCCGGTCTTCGGTAGTGGTGCGCCAGATGAGTCCGTGTGGCATGGGACGTTCGCCGCCCCCTTGCACGCTCAGGCCGTCATAATCATTCACGCCGCGGTTGAGGTCGCACACGTACCGGCTGCTGTGGGCGATTAACAGCGAAGCTCCAAATCGGGGTGCGGATGCATATAGCTCGTCGACGTAGAGGTCTGCATCCTGTGCGATCGAATAGGCTGGAGCCGCCAGCGTGCCGAGCGATTGCGGATCCAACCAGAGCCCGGCATGCGGCACTTCGACCACCACCGGTATGGGGTCGGCGCCGGGATAAAGAACCTCGTAGTCTGGATGACGGATCGAGAAGAACTCCATGGAAGGCTCTCGATCAGCCTCTCGGATGA
>DASXTY010000402.1:0-4060 GCA_036505155.1 Polyangiaceae bacterium
CAGATCCTGAGCTATACTGCCCGGCCATGGCCAAGCTAAAACACACGGTTTGTTACTGGTGCTTCGATCACCCGAGCTTCGACTTCGACGCGTTTTGCCGGGACATCAAGCGCATCGGGTACATGGGACTGGAAATGGTCCCCGAGGAAAAGTGGGATATTGCGCATCGACACGGACTCGAGCTGGTCACGGATATCGGTCACGCGTCGATCGAAAACGGTCTCAATCAAGTGGAGAATCATGTCCGGGTGGAGCAAGAGCTCAAAACGAAAATCGACAAGGCCGTGCGTGTGGGCATGCGCGCTCTCATTTGCTTCTCCGGCAATCGAAACGGAATCTCGGAGGAGCAGGGGCTTGAAAATACCGTGACCGGTTTCAAACGGGTGGCCGGCTATGCCGAGCAGAAAGGGGTCACGCTGCTGCTTGAGTTACTCAACAGCAAGGTGGATCACAAGGGATATCAGTGTGACCACACTTCCTGGGGTCTCCAAGTGATACAAAGAGTCGGGTCTCCCAGCGTGAAGCTACTCTTCGACATCTATCACATGCAGATCATGGAGGGAGACGTGATCCACACCCTCAGCGATAATATCGGGTCCATCGGGCACTTTCACGTTGCGGGTAATCCGGGCCGCAACGAGCCCGATGATTCACAGGAGATTTTCTATCCGGCGGTGATCCGCGCCATTTTGGCTACCGGCTACCGAGGCTTTTTGGGACAGGAATTCATGCCGAAGGGGGACCCGATCCGGGCCCTGGAGCAAGCCATGAAAACGTGCTCGCCCGACTAGAACGGGGTATACCGTCAGTCGAATTGCACGCTGAGCTCGTCGCCGGCGAGCAGGCGGGCATCCAAGCCGAGGTACAGCCGATCCTTTTGCCGCCGCTCTGCGTGAGGGTGTAACGGCTGGCCGTTGAGCCGGAGCTGCACCCGACCGTCTCGCACAGTCAGCTCCTTCAACGGTAAGACGCCCGCACCGATGAGCTGGTCCACCTTTAGCCGAATGGCTCCCGGCGAGGCGTCCAGAGTGGCCCAGAACCTGGGCATGAAGATAGGAAGCTTCTCGAGCCGGCCGAGGGCAGTGGGAATGTTCGGCGTGAGCATGAGCCTTCCCCGCGTAATGTCATAGTTGAATCCGCCCAAAGCCAAAAGCACATACCAGGAGCAGGGGTTGGTCATGTACCAGCGACCCCATCCGCGCTCCGTGTTCTGAGGGCCTACCCAATCCAGCGGCGCATCCCAGGGGCTCCCATCGACGACCTCGAAAGTGTGCGCAATTTGCTCCAGGGTGCGGAGGCCCTCATCGGGCATCCCGTGGTAGATCGCGTTCATCGCAAAATACGTTTCCACGTAATAGGGCCACGAGGCGCTCACCCATTTATCGTCAGCGGAGACTTCATTGGCGGGGCAGCCCTCGACCAGGCGCACATTTTTGCGAAAGATGGCGCCCAGCGCGGAGCGAACCCGCTCCGGATCAAGCAGCCCCTCGAAACCGTAAAGGCCCGCAAACCATTCGCCCGCGAGCTGCGAAACCATGCAGTTGGTCGACTCCGGATCATGGGGGCGCTCGCCGTCCTTCCATCCCGCCGAGTTCACATCGACCCAGTTTTTGTAATAGCCGAGCTCCTGGCTGAAGAGCTTTTCTTCGGTGCTCGCGAGCACCTTTTCGAAGATCGCCTGGAGCCTTTGTCCGGTCGCCGTATCCCCCCGGAGCTGTGCCAGATCCATTCCGGCTCGGAGCGCTGCCAAGTACAAGGTGGCGATGAAGCTACAAGCTCCATAGTACGGGAAATTGTTGTTGTCGTAGGTGCTACAGCCCGGACCCCAGAGGTCTGCAATACCGTCGCCGTCTTGGTCGAGCCGGGCTTGGAAGTCGAGCGCCGACATGACCCGCGGATAGATCGCGTCGAGAAAGGAGGGATCCCCGGTCCAGATGTATTGGCTGTAGACCTGAAGCACGTACACGCTGGATAAATCCGGCCAGTGCAAATTCGCCCAATATTTCTGGCCCAGCCTGCCGCCTTCGAGGTGGTCCCAGCCGACATCATGGCGAATGGCACCGAGGCGATCGATTCGCTTGCCGAAGCGGCCGGCGAGCGTATCCCAATGCTCCCCGTAGCGCTCGGTATGCTCGGCGTGAACCTGCTGGTGGCTGAACAACATCAGCTCGGAGCGCGAAAGGTCAGGGAAACACATGTGATAGATGGCGCTCGAAGCGGCTCGCTGATCGATGGTGCCCATGCACCCCTGCATGTCGGTGGGAGACTCATTGGTGGAAAAACGACCATCGGCCGTGTAAAAGCTGCTCGAATACAGGGGGAACACGTCGTTTTTGAGCTTGCGCTGGAGCCACGCCGGCAAGTTCGAATTGTCGAGCCTGTGATGCCAGCGAAGCGTGCGCTCGCACAAACGCCCGAGATGGTCGTGGAGGTATCGCCCCGCCTCGCTCGCATCGGTGAACCAGCGCGCGTAGGCGTTGCGATAAATAATGTCAGGGTGTTCGCAGGCGACGCGATCCGGAAAATGCCACGACAAAATGAAGGTGACCTCGAGGGTTTCCCCCGGTGCGACCGACTTTTTCGCGCAGAGCGCGCCCCCGGCTTCGGCGCCGGACCAAGGCGCCGGTTGCTCTTGCGCGGCCTCGAGCGGGTTAAAGCTGCCGGTTTGGGCAAGCTTCTCCCAAGCGGCTTTTCGCCCTGGAGCCGCAGACCACGTGGCCTGAGTGATCTCCAAATCCGCCCTGCCGTAGACGCCCAAAAGTATCTCTCCGTTCAAGCGTCGGTCGATTTTATTTCCGCGATGGCCGAAGCGCAGGCGAGCGCCGCCTTCCAGCGCGAGCACTTCGCAAAAGTTGCTGCGCGGGTCCTGAAGCTTCACGCCTGGGTAGCCGCCGTTTCCGATCCGATTGGCCCAAAAAAAAGCCAGGGCTATCGGCAGCGCCTGGCTTCCCGAATTTCGTGCGCGCAGGGTGAACGATGCGGCGGGAAGTGAAGAGTCGCGATACGCATCGCGCCCGTCGTCGTCCAAAACCAACGGAGAAAATGCTTCGAGGCTTAGCGCTACCGGTCCCTGATTGGGGAACTTTGCACGTGCGAAAGGAACCTCGCCGGTAAACTCGATGCTGCCCGGAGCGACTCCGCCCTGGTCACGCTCGTTGAGCACGGTGGCGCCGTGCCCTTGCACGAACGATGCGGCGTGGCACCCCGTCAGGTAACCCGCGCCCTCTTCGTTGATCGGTTGATCGATGTTGTTGAAAAAAGTGAGGTTCTTGAGCGTACCGTTGGGGCAGAACTCGACTTTGCCCGCGCCAATTCCTCCCAGCGGTACGCCCGCGTTGTTGATCATTCGACCGGCCATCGGCCGTGCATCTTAGCCGGACGGGATCCCGCTCGGAACACGAATTTTTGCTACTAAAGCCCCTGCATTGCCGCTTCGACGGCATCGGGGAGTTTTGGGATCTTGGCGGTGAGCACTTCTCGACCGGATTCGGTCACCAGAACATCGTCTTCAATGCGGATCCCGCGCACGTCCAGCGCCTGGAGACGGCGTCGATCCAGCGCGGTCTCCAGCGGGCCGAGTGAGCCATCCCTCAAAAGCGCTTCGATTTGGTAGAAGCCCGGCTCGATGGTGACCGCCATGCCGGGTTCCAGATCGCGATCGAGCCGCAGCCATCGCTCACCGGGAGCGCTGCTCCGCTCTCGCCCCGGCGCGTAACCTGCCCGATCGCCCAGGTCCTCCATGTCATGCACGTCCAAGCCGATGAGGTGCCCGACCCCATGCGGAAAAAATAGTGCTGCAGCGCCCTGCGCAAGAAGCTGGTCGGGGTCGCCACGGAGCAAACCCATCTGCACCAAGCCGTCGAGCAGACGCCGCGCGGCCATTCGGTGAATGTCCCGATAACGAACGCCGGGGGCCACCGCGTCGATGGCGACTCGCTGCGCCTCCAGCACTGCCTGGTATAGCTCCCGCTGCCCTCGGGTGAACCTTCCCGAAACCGGCCAGGTGCGCGTGACGTCTGAGGCCCAGCCCTCCGGGGTTTCGGCGCCAACATCGGCCAGC
>DASXTY010000403.1:0-2088 GCA_036505155.1 Polyangiaceae bacterium
AACCCGCGGGCTAAAGGCGCTGACCCTCCGTCGGCTCTCCCGCGCTCGGCGCGTCGGCGTGACGATACTGCTCATCTTGCCGGCTTTGCTGGCGGTTGCAACCGACCTTGCACGCCGCGGCCATCGGCTGCTCGCGTTCGACGGGGTGCACCGGGCCACCTATTTGGCGGCCTTCCTGGAAAGCGGACTGGTCTGGGGATCGCTCCTGTACGCGGCTTCTCGGCGCGTCGGCCGGGCCCGGGGGCTTGCCGCTTGTCTGTTCATCGTATTTACGACCCTCGCCTTCGGCGGCCAACAATACTTTTTTCAACAATACAACGCTTATCTCAACGTGGATGTGTCTCAATTTGCGTCCAATTTCATGGACAGCGTGGTGAACCAGTTTCTTTCCGACATCAAGACCTACGCCGTGGCAGAGCTTCCACCGCTATTCGCGTCGGTGGCGCTGCTGTGGGTTGCCCGGCGGCTGGTCCGGCCGCGTCAACTCAGGGCTCGCCTAGCCGGACGACTGGCGCCCTTGGCCTTGATTGCAGCCTTTTTCATGCCAACGCAACATCGCCACCTTCAGGCGGCAACCCCGGACGTGCTGTACCTGCACGCGGTGGGAGGCCTAATCCGGACCCAACTCGGCTTCACCGAGCAATCGCATCAGCTTCGTCCAACAACACGAAGCTCGCTCCCGGTGGAGCCGCTCGACCGACAGCCCTCGCGCTCCCGAAACGTCTTGTTCATCATCCTGGAGAGCGTTCGCGCCGACAGCGCTTGTGTGACGTACGATCCGGAGTGCAACCGGACGGGAACTACCAATCGGCTGCTGCCGGATCGATACCCACTGACCGAAATGCGCGCGCTGGATTCCTCCACCGCCATCTCGTTGGCCGTGCTTTGGGCGGGAGTGGGTCCGCACGAGTCACGGGAAGTTTTGCACACCTGGCCGCTCATCTTCGATTACGCCCGCGTCGCCGGCTACGACACCGCGTTTTGGACCAGCCAGAACATGATGTTCGGGAATTCTCGTCTGTGGGCGAAGAACTTGGGGGTCAGCAAGTTCTGCAGCGCCACCGATCTCGACCCGACTTCGGACCTGGACATGGGCGCGCCGGAAGGGTTGCTGGCCACCCGAGTCAGCGCGCAAATTCAGCAGCTTTCCGAGCCTTTTTTGGCGGTGGTGCAGCTCTCGAATGTGCACTACCCCTACCTCATCGATCCACGCGGACCGCAGCCTTTCCAGCCTGCCACCACCAGTAAAGCCCCCGACGAGAACGGATCGTTCAAAAACCATTATCAGAACTCCATCTACCAGCAGGACTTGCACGTCGCCTCCATCATCCGGGACCTGCGGCTTTCGGAGCGCGGCGCGCGCACCGTTATCCTGTACACGAGCGATCACGCCGAGGCATTTCGCGAGCACGGGCAGATGGGCCACACCTTCAGCGTGCACGAGGAGGAAATCAGGGTGCCGGCGTGGATTGACGCTCCGCCCGACACGCTCAGCGAAAGCGAGGCGCGTGCGCTTACTTCCAAACGCGACGCATTCACCTTTCATGTGGATATCGCGCCCACTATCATCGACCTCCTGGGGGTGTGGGACGCGCCGGCGCTCAATCGCTTCAAGACCAAGATGCTCGGCAACAGCTTGCTGCGGCCCGGGCTCACCGAACGCGCGCTCCCCATGACCAATTGCGCAGGCGTCTGGAGCTGCGCCTTCGAGAACTGGGGCCTCATGCAAAAGAGCAAAAAGCTCATCGCGCGCGAATGGGACACCGCTTACAAGTGCTTCGACGTGGCGACGGACCCGAACGAACAGTCTGACCTGGGGCCGGAGGCCTGTGGACCCCTGCTGGGTCTGGCGCAATCCACGTTTCAGGGTCTGCCTGGGCAGACCAAGAAAAAGCAGTAGTTCGCCCAGATGAGGAAAATTAGCTCAGGGCCAACATCCGATCGATGGGGAGCTTGGCGCGCTCCCGCAAACTTTCCGCCATTTCTATCCGGGGCTCGAGATCGCGGAGCGAAACGTACACCTTTTCGAGAGTGTTGAGGCGCATGAAGGGGCATTCGTTGCAGCTGCAGTTGGCCTGCGGCGGCGCA
>DASXTY010000404.1:0-2680 GCA_036505155.1 Polyangiaceae bacterium
TGACTCCGAAAATGGAGCGTGAGCCGCTAGCGATTTGCTGGGCGATGTCGGCGGCAACCACGGGCTGCTTGCGATGGTCCTTGGCGCTGTTGGCATGGCTGCAGTCGACCATTACCGCGGGACGGAGTCCGGCGCGCTCGAGCGCTGCAGCGGCCTGAGCGATACTTTCGGCTGAATAGTTGGGCCCGGTGTTACCGCCGCGCAAGATGATGTGACAAGCGGGATTGCCCCGCGTGGTGACGATTGCGGCCAGGCCGTGTTTCGTGACCGACAAGAAGCGATGCGGGGACGCCGCTGAGCGAACCGCGTCCACCGCCATCTGCACGCTGCCGCCGGTTCCATTTTTGAAACCGACCGGCATGGATAGCCCTGATGCCAGCTCCCGATGCACCTGGCTTTCGGTGGTGCGGGCTCCGATGGCACCCCAGGCCACCACGTCTGCCACGAACTGAGGAGTGATGAGATCCAGAAACTCGGTTCCGGTCGGAAGCCCAATGGAGACCACGTCGCGTAAAAACTTCCGGGCGACGCGCAGGCCCTTGTTGATTTTGAAACTCCCGTCGAGATCCGGGTCATTGATCAGGCCTTTCCAGCCGACGGTGGTGCGCGGTTTTTCGAAATACGTTCGCATCACCACGAAAAGCTCGCGCCGGTGCGCTTCGGCGTTCTGACGAAGCAGCCCAGCGTATTCCAAGGCCGCCGTTGGGTCGTGGATGGAGCAAGGGCCGACGATGATGAGCAGCCTATCGTCTTGGCCCGAAAGGATAGTGGTGATCTCTGCGCGGGCGGCGGCGACCGCGTTTTCTTGCGCTTCGTCGAGCGGAAGTTCCTCCGTGAGGATCGCTGGCGGCAGCAGGGGCTGATAGCCGTCGATTTGGACGTCGTCGGTGCGTGACATCGGTCAGGACCGACGGGAGTCTACGTGGCCAGGCGCGCGCCCGCCAGGTGCGCCCCCGATGCTCCCGAGATTTGGTGGGAACCGCCGAATTAGCGCTTGATCAGCACATAATGCGTCCACCCCTGCCGATCTACCAAGAGCAGCACGTTGCCTTTCGAGCGCTTCCAAAGTTGCCCGAGCTCGGCCGGCGACGAGACCGGCGTGCGATTGATCTCCAAGATCACGTCACCCGTCTCAAGGTCCGCCTCCGCGGCGGGGCTGGTCGGTGCGACGCCGGTGACCACGACGCCGCTTTTGATGCGATCCGCGATTTTGAAGCGTTTCTTATTGACCGGCGTCAAGTCGTCCAGAGTAAGGCCTTCGAGGCTGGTGGGCTCCCGATTCGGAGCGGGGCTCGGTGGTCCGCGCTGCGCGGTCGGAGCAGGCATCTCCCCCAGTGAAACGCTGAGCGACTGACGATGACCATCCCGGAAAATGATGAGCTTGGCAATGCTGCGCGCGCCCAGGCCCGCAATGAGGTTTCTGAGCTCGCCCGTTGTGTTCACGGTGCGCCCGTTCACTTCGGTGATGACATCGCCGCGCTTCAAGCCCGCCTTGCTGGCCGGGCCGTCTTCGCGCACGTCAGTGACCAGTACCCCCTCCGACGACGGCAAATTCAAAGCTTTCGCGAGTTCGGGATCGATATCCTGAATCGCCACCCCGAGCTGCCCTCGAAAAACCTTACCGTGCTGGATCAGGCTTTGCATGATGGGCCGGGCCATGTCGCTCGGGATGGCAAAACCGATGTTCGTCGCGTGCCCTGGATTGGCAATCGCGGTATTGATTCCAATCAACTCGCCGCGCGTGCTGATCAGCGCTCCTCCGGAATTCCCGAGATTGATCGCGGCGTCGGTCTGAATGAAGTCCCCGTAGTCGACGATATGCAAGTCCGCCCGACCCTTGGCGGACACGATACCCATAGTAACCGATATACCCACCCCAAGAGGGTTGCCTATGGCGATGACGATGTCGCCCAGCCGAAGGCGCGAAGAATCTCCGAAGGGGATCGGAACCAGCCCGGAAGCGTCTCCGTCAACCTTCAGCACCGCCAAATCGCTCTGAGGGTCGGTGCCGACGACCTTTACCCGGTACTCGCGCTTATTCGCCGCGTTCATACGCAGCTCGTCCGCTCCCTCCACAACATGATTGTTGGTGAGGATGTACCCGCCCTGGACCACCACGCCGGAACCGAGCCCCTGCTGGTGAAGCTCCCGAGGCATTTCCGGAGCCGGCCCAAAAAATTGTCGAAACAAGGGATTACCGAAGGGAAAATCGTCGCTCTCGAGGCGCACGGTCCTGGTGGACCAAATGCTCACCACCGAGGGCACAGCCTTTTCCACCACGTCCGCGATCGAGGCGACCGGTACGCCGTTTCGTAGGCTGGTCAAATCGGGGTGAGGAAGCGGCTCGCCGGGGCTGCGGGCACCGGAGCTTTGGCCCTGGCCTGCGCATCCGGCGGCGCCTGCGGCGAGCCCGAGCAGGAGAACCAAGTGGAAAACATTTGGAGGTCGCATCGCTTGATTGGAGTAGGAGGGAATTACCGGCACGATATTTGCTTTTATGCCTCTGAACATTTTCGGACGCAAACCATTCCCGGATTAGCGCCATCCGTTGCACCGCGCACGCCGGAGACTCACGTTAGTGAAGCCCCCCGGGAGCCACCAGGACGATGTCAGTTGCGTTTTCCTTTCGGGTCGCCGGAAAGCAGCCCCAGGCGTCGGAGGGAGTGCATGGGCCCACTCA
>DASXTY010000405.1:0-4176 GCA_036505155.1 Polyangiaceae bacterium
CGAGCCGGCCGTTCGATCGGTTCTTGCGCTGCTACGCGAGGACTCGTACGTGCTTTCGCTGCAGAATGGATGGGGTAACGCGCCGGTGATCGCCAATCTCGTCGGCGAAGAGCGCGTTCTTGCGGGAGTGACCTACCACAGCGCGACAGTGCTTGGGCCGGGCCAGGTCTTGCATGCCGGCCAGGGCAATACCTTCGTCGGGGCGCTGGTCGGCGACCCGGAACGGGCTCGGCCGCTGGTCAAAGCATTCATCAGCGCTGGGCTCGATGCCACGCTCGCGCAAGACGTCCGGATCGAGATCTGGAAAAAGCTCGCGCTCAATATCTGCACGCTGCCGACGGCGGCGCTGCTCCGCTTCCCGGCCGGCGAGCTGGTCGAACACCAAGGGACTCTCGCGCTCATGAAGCACTTGCTCACCGAGGGCGTTGCGGTGGCGCGAGCGCAAGAGATTCCGCTCGATGAGAACGAGCGGTGGGAAGTGGTGACGACTCTGCTCAAACGCGCGAAGACCGCCAGAGCATCGATGCTCCAGGATGTGGACCACCAGCGCCGCACCGAGATCGATGTCATCAACGGCGCCATCGTGGCCGCGGGAAGGCTACTCGGTCTAGCGACGCCCTATAACGAAGCCATGGTTTGGATGGTGAAATCGCTCGAGGAGACATTTGTCAACCCGGCTAAGGAGGCCTCATGACATCGAAAATCCGCTTTTTAGGTGTGGCTGGCTACGAGATCACGACGCCGCGCGGTGAGGTCATTTACATCGATCCGTTTCTCGACGAGAACCCCGGTGCGCCCGTCAAGTCTCATCAAATCGAACGCGCCGATTTGATCCTTGTCTCACACGCGGCCTTTGATCATATGGGCGACACCGAGAAAATCGCCAAGCGCACGGGAGCGCCGGTCGTATGCGGCGCGGATGTCAAGGCGTACCTGCGTGCCAAAGAGATCCCAGAGACCCAGATCCGCGCGACCGTGTGGGGAATTGCCGTCGAGGTCGCCGGCTTTCGCATCCAGCCCGTGGAGTGCCACCACTGGTCCCAGGTGAGGCTGCCCAACGGGCAGCTCGTCTCAGGGGTCCCGCTCGGGTTCGTGTTGTACGCCGAGCCGGGCCTCTCCTTCTATCACTACGGCGATTCGGCGCTCTTTTCCGACATGAAGCTCATCGCCCAGCTCTACAAGCCGAACGTCGGCTGCGTCGGCATCGCCAACCCGACCGAAATCCTGCACATGATCACCGCGCCGGGGCGAATGCTCACCGCGGAAATGAGCCCGCGCGAGGGCGTGTTGGCGGCGCAGTGGCTAGGGCTCGAGCTTGTCCTTCCTTGCCACTACATCAACCCCGATGAGCCGGACGTGTTGGAGTTCGAGCGGGAACTCAAAGGAGCCAAGGCGCGCGGCGAGCCCGTCCCGCAGAGCGCGGTCATGAAGCCCGGAGACGTAATCGCTTGGCCGACTTCCCGATGAGGCCATCCCGCTACCACTCGCGAAACTTACGCGCAGGAGTTTGACCCATGAGGCTCTACACATTTGAGATGGAAAACCAGCAGCGCATCGGAGCTGAGCTCGACGGCAGGATCATCGACCTCAACGCCGCCTATGTCGCCAGCACCGGGGACCGGAGCGCGGCCGTCGCGAAGTCGATGATCGATCTCATTCGGAGTCACGAGCGGGCGCTCGTTGTTGCCCGTGAGGCTCTCGCCTTTGCAGCGCGGCAGGCCGGCTCCCCCGATGCTTCGCGATGGTCCTACGCCGTTGACAGCGTTCGTCTCTGCGCTCCCATTCCCCGACCCGGCAAGATCCTTTGCAGCGGGCTCAACTACCGAAGCCACCTCGAGGAGAACCCGGATGCAAAGCTGCCCGAAGAACCTCGCTTCTTTGCGAAGATGCCTTCTGTGGTCATCGGCGCGAGCGAGCCCATTCACCATCCGGGAGCGAGGTTCGAGGTCGACTATGAGGTGGAGCTCGCCGTCGTCATCGGAAAATCGATGTTCCGTGAGACACCGCAAAACACCATGAGCCATGTGTTCGGGTATACGGTGTTCCATGATGTATCGGCCCGCTTCATTCAGTTCAGAAACAATAATGAGATCATGGGAAAAAACTTCGATACGTTTGCTCCCATGGGTCCGTGCATCGTGACGGTCGACGAGATTCCCGATCCGATCCCGCTTCGCCTCACACTCAAGCTGAACGGACAGACCATGCAAGATCGCACGAACCACGATTGGTGTTTCCCGCTGCCAAGGATGCTTGCGTGGCTGTCCATGGCCATGACCCTGGAGCCCGGCGACGTGATGACCACGGGAACACCTGCTGGTGTGGGGTGCTTCCGGCGCCCGCCGGTGTACTTAAAGCCCGGTGATGTGTGCGAGCTCGAGATCAGCGGCATCGGCAAGCTGGTGAATCCGGTTATTTCGGACGAATATCGGGGCTGACCCCGGGAGATGGTAATGTTCGGAGTTCTCCATGCGCGCAGCGATTCTAAAAGCCCCGGGTGAGCTCGCGATCGGCGACGCGGCGACGCCTCGCCCTGCCGAGGCCGAGATTCTGGTCAAGGTGGCGATAGCCGGCGTTTGCGCCGGTGACCTTTACCTCTACCAGGGGAAAAACCCGTACGCGCTCTATCCACAGATCTGCGGTCATGAAATGGCCGGCACCGTCATCGAATCAGGACCGGGGGTTTCTGGCTTCCGTGCCGGCGAGCCGGTAGTCGTGGAGCCGTTCATCGGCTGTGGGAGCTGCTACAGCTGCAGCATCGGCAAGCCCAACTGCTGCCCGCGCTTGACGATCCTCGGTGTGAACCGAGCGGGAGGTTACGCCGAATATGTAACGGCACCGGTGAAAAACATCCACCGTGTGCCTTCAGGGCTGGACCTTAAGGCAGCCGCGCTTGCCGAGCCGATTGCCATCGGTGTTCAAGCCTGCCGTCGCGGACAAGTCGCCGCAGGCGAGATGGTGCTGGTTCTTGGTTGCGGACCCATTGGGCTCGCTATCATCGAGATCGCAAGGGTCCGCGGCGCGCGCGTACTTGCGGCTGACCTATTGCCGGAGCGGCTCAAGGCGGCTGAAATGCTCGGGGCGGAAGTGCTGGCCGCCGACTCGGAGCTTGCGTCCAAGGTGAACGCGATCACGTCCGGCCAAGGCGCTCCAGTCGTCATCGAAGCCACGGGCAGCCGCCAAGCGATGGAGAGCACGATCGAGCTTGTGGCTGCAGGCGGCCGTATCGTAATCGTTGGGCTTGTGACCGACGGACGCGCCGTCTCCTTTCCGGGGCTCGACCTCACTCGCAAGGAGCCGACGATCCTCGGCTCCCGCGCTTCGGTGGATTGCTTCCCCGAGTCGCTGAAGCTTTTGAGCGAGGGGAAGATTCGGTTTTCTCGGCTTGCCACCGAGTTTTCACTCTGGGACGCGCCGGCGGTGTTTGCAGAGCTTCAGAGCAGTCCGACCTCGCTCCAGAAGGTGCTCCTGGTCGCATAACCCATGTCCCCGAGGCCTACGTTCAGGCGCGATCCCGGCATGTTCCAGCCGCTCCGGCGCGATCTTACTTTGTCGAGCCGCGTCGAGCAGGAGATTGAGCGCCTCATCACAGACAGTCATCTCGCGCCAGGAGAACGGCTGCTCCCAGAGCGAGATCTCGGCGAACGTTTCGGTGTGAGCCGCACCGTGGTGCGTGAGGCGGTGCGGTCGCTCGCCGCCAAAGGGCTGCTCGAGGTCCGAACCGGCAACGGCACCTATGTCGAGGACCGCAGTCACGCGAGCGCGGCCGAGGCCCTGGCAAGGTTGCTCAGGCTCGCCGGCGTGAGCTCCCCCGGCCGCACGCACGCGATCTACGAGCTACGTCGACCGCTCGAGATCGCCATTGCTGAGCTCGCGGCGATGCGCGCGACCCCGGAGGAGGTAGCCACCCTAAAACACTGGGTCGATGTGATCCAGCAGCCTGGGCTCGACGACGCCGGTTACATTGAGGCGGATGTGCGCTTCCACGTGGCGCTCGCGGAAGCCACGCACAACCCGCTGTTTGTGGCGGTCCTCCACTCGATGAGCAGTCTCATGAATGCGATCCGTGAGGCCGCCCTTGCGGTCGCGGGCGCGCAGCAGGAGGGGCGCCACTCCCACGAGCTCATCTACCAGCGCGTCGCTGCCCATGATGTGAGCGGAGCCAGGCGCGCCATG
>DASXTY010000406.1:0-3515 GCA_036505155.1 Polyangiaceae bacterium
GAAGGCCGAGAGGGGCGCGAGGCGCCCCTACAAAACAAAGATAGTGGCCTGCCGCTGCGAAGCAGCGGGCCGCGAAGCGGCAGTCCAGCAATTCCGGTAGAGGAATTGCTGACTCAGGACACTAGGTACGTCGGTTGACGACACCGGCAACCGTAGAGCCCCACTACGAAGGCGACCCCGGGTGGACTCGCAGCCGCGTGGTGTTCCTCGCGGTGAGTGCCGCTCTGGTGGCGCTTTTGCTGTGGCTGGTGAGCGCTGTGCTCCTGCCCTTCCTATTGGCGGTCATCATCGCCTACTTGCTCGCGCCTCTGGTGGTCCGATGTGAGCGAGCGAAGATGCCTCGTCCGCTATCGATCCTGCTCGTGTACGCAGTGACGTTCAGCATAATCTACGGCTTCGGCGCTGCCGTTGCACCGCGCATCTACATCGAGACGGCAAAGTTTGCCGGAGACGCCCCCAGGATGACGCGCGATCTCATCGTGCAGTGGGGTCCGCGCTTCGAAAAGTGGATGCAAAACGTCCTGGACCACGGGCCTGCGCGGCCGGCCCCGGAGCCCAAGCTTCCCGCGGTCGCGGTGGTTCCTCAGCCAGACGGCTCCTACGCGCTCGAGCTCCGCGCCGGCGTCGAGCTGGTCCGGGAAAGCGATAGCCACTGGCGAATTCTTCCGGCAAACCCGGAGCCACCTGGAAAGTTCAGCGTGGCCAAGCTCGCCGGGGAAAGCGTCGATCGCTTCGTCAACTACATCAAGCTCAACGCGCTGGAGCTCATCCGGTTCGGCCAGCGACTGGTGAGCTCGGTGGCTCGCGCCATCTTTCTACTTTTCATGACGCTGATGATGGCCGGCTATATCTTGCACACCCGCGAATCCATCCTCAGGTTTTTCCGATCGCTCCCGCCGGCGACGGCGCGGGTTGGTTTCGATCGACTGATCTCGCGTATCGATCGAGGATTAGCCGGCGTTGTGCGCGGCCAGCTGGTCATCTGTTTGATCAACGGGGTGCTCTCCGCGATCGGCTTTTGGATGTTTGGCCTGAAATATTGGCCAGTTCTTTCGCTGTTGGCGGCGGTGATGAGCATCATCCCCATCTTTGGGTCCATTTTGAGCTCGGTGCCGGTGGTCTTGATCGGGCTTACGCAGAGCTTCTGGATCGCGCTCTGGGTGCTGGTCTGGATCATTGGAATCCATCAAATCGAGGCCAATGTGTTGAACCCGAAGATCATCGGGATGGCGGCCAAGATCCATCCGGTGCTGGTGATCTTCGCGCTGGTGGTGGGCGAACATTTCTTCGGACTCTGGGGCGCGCTGCTCGGTGTGCCGACTCTGTCGGTGGCACAAAGCATTTTCAATCACTTCCGCTTTGCTTCGCTGCCGGATGCGGGCCCGGACAGCATGGTTCCGCGGCCAAAACCGGCTGCGAGCTCAGGCTAGGAGCATGGCCAAAGAAGCCCGAAAGCACCGCCGACAGGTCGAGCGCCAAGCGGACACCGGCAAGAAAAAGCTTGGTCGCGGGCCGTCGCTCGAGACTCAAGTGCCCGAGATCCCCGATCTGGCCGGCAAGGAGCAGCTCAAGGCGCTCGGGATTCGTTTGGGCATACCTCTCTTTGCAATATGGGTCATTGGTCTTTTCATTTTTGGATTCACTTATTCGAGCACGGGCAAAGCCATCGCGCTGAGCATCCCAGCTGTGATCACACTGGCCGCGCTGGCCTTGTTGGTTTGGGCCAGCCGCCAGGCCAAAAAAGCGCGCGGAGTAGCAAGCATCCTGCGCGAAGCCCAAGGCGCAGCCGATCGCAAGGCGGCGCTGGAAAAGCTTGAAACATCATTCAAAAAGACTGACCCCGCCGCGGTTTTTGCGCGAGCCCAACTCGAGCTCCAGGAAGACCCGAGGAAGGCCTTGGCCACGTTGGAGCAAATCGACCTCAACAAGGTGATGGCCCCGATTGCGGATGAGGCGCGCGCTCAACGCGCTCTGATCCACCTGATGCTGGGTGAAGTCGCTCCCGCTCGGCAGCTCGCCGACAACGTCGACCTCAAGCGCCATCAGGAACCCAGAAACCGCGCGATGATCGCTTCCGTCGTGGCCGAAGCCTGGGCGCGCAGCGGACAGCCCAAAAAAGCCAAAGAAATGCTGGCCCTGTTCGATGCCGAAGACACCGCCTACGCACAACTTCGCCCTCAGCTCTATCGAGCCGCCGCTTACGCCCACGCGCACACCAACGACTATGGGGCCATGAAGCGAGCACTGCGCAAGCTCCTCGAGCAAGACGTGCGTTTGCTCGCCGGATTTACGGTCAAGAAAACCCATCCTATGTTGCAGAAGGAAGCCCAGAAAATGATTTTGCAGAGCGGCCAGATGCCGCGCAAAATGATCGTCCAACGCAGAATCTGAAACAGGCGGGTAGCTCAGTGGTAGAGCGCTGGCCTTACAAGCCGGAAGTCGCAGGTTCGAGACCTGTCCCGCCTACCTAGAAAACAGCCAGTTGGTGAAATGGCAAAACGAGCAATGGGCACACGGAGTGCCCAACGCGCCGCAGCATTACGGTGACGCAAGGACGAGGGCATTCCGAGCGCAAGCTTGGGTACATTTCAACGGTTGGTCGTGACAGAGGTAAGCTCGTAGCCGTGGCGAGGCGTCCGAAGCTGCCCGACGATGCAGAAGAGCTGAAGCGGCTGCGGTTGCGTGCAGCCCGCGAGCTCGTCCCGCGGCTTCAAAACTACATCAAGCACGACGCGCCGCTCGGGAGCGAGGTGACCCTAGCCGTAGAAGACACACTGGACGCCTATCTCGAGCTTCACCGGCTTGAGCGCGACCAGCAGTCAGTTGACTACATGCTGGCAAGCGCCGCAGTCCAGATTTTGCACCGCATTTGGCGCGACTCATCGGGAAAGGAGCGGGACAGGCTGCTGCTCAAGGCGGTCAGGACAATTTCCCGAATCCGACGCGAGAAACGGCCGGGTGATATGCGGCCCGAGAGTGAAAACGACGTTGTCAGTCGTATCAAAACTGCGCTCCACCCCCGGCGGACGAGACAACCCGACGATGCGACGCTCGAAAACCGTGTTTTCGAGATTTTGGCGGAAGGTATCCACGAACCCGACACTCGACGCGGGGTGCGCAAAGCTCGTCGCCAGTTACTCGATGAAGCCGGAGCCATTTGGCGCAATCCAAAAGACGCCGTCTGGGTCACGCCCAAAAAACGTGACCTAAGTAGTTAGCCCGCGCGTCACCATTCGTGTCGCCGGTGTGCCCATATACTACGGGCATGTCGCATCACCGACGTGACCCTCGACTCGTCCCGGTACCGCCTGAGACCCGCGCTCACGTGACCCAGCTCGTCCAGGAGCGTGGTCCAGCAGCGGCTGCGCGCGAGCTCGGTATCTCGCGTCATGCGGCCGTAGCCGTAGCCGCTGGTCTGGACGTGATGCCGGGGACGGCGGCGTTGCTACGCGAGCGCGCCGCAAAATCCGACCCCAAAAAGGCGGCCTAAAACCCCAGAAAAGCGAAAACCGCGC
>DASXTY010000407.1:0-5743 GCA_036505155.1 Polyangiaceae bacterium
TGGTTTGCTCCGCTTCCAGTTCTACGTGAACGAGTGGCGCAAGATCGGGCTCGACGTTCAGATTGCCGCCACCACCTACAACAAATTTCAGGAGAAAATCCGTCAGGGCGCCTATCAGATCTTTCAGTGGGGATGGGTGGCGGACTATCCCGATCCGGAAAACTTCATGTTCTTATTGTGGTCCGAGATGGCCCGCTCCAAAAACGACGGCCCGAACACCGCCAACTACTCGAACCCCGAATACGATGCGCTGTTTCTCAGCATGAAAACCCGGGACAATGACCCCGAGCGAATGCGCATCATCCGACAGATGCTCGGCATCCTGGAACGCGACCGGCCCTGGATCGAGCTTTTCCACCCCGAGGCGTACACGCTGTTTCACGGATGGCTCAAATATGTAAAGCCCGCGGGGCTCTCAACACCAACCGCCAAGTACTACCAGGTGAACCCAGAGACTCGGGCCGAGCAGCGAAAGAAGTGGAATCGGCCGGTCTTGTGGCCGGCCTATTTACTGGCCGCGCTGGCAGTTCTTGTGATCGCACCTGGCGTCCGCACATTTTTCAGGGAACGACAGTGAGCGCGCTTCAGCCAACCAAGAGCGAGGCGGGGCGATGATCGCATACGTTGTGCGCCGCGTGGCCTACGGGATGTTGATCGTGCTCGGCGTGCTCCTCTTTCTCTACTTGCTGTTTTTCGTTTTGACCAACCCCGACGACATCGCCAGAAAAGCCATTGGAGAAAAGGCGCTTCCGCAGGTCATCCATCAATGGAAGGTGAACCACGGCTACGACAAGCCTCGATTCCCCTCCCCGGGGCACCTTCGGGACAACATGTTGGTGGAGCACTTCCGGCGCATGCTCACTTTCGATTTCGGCCGGAGCGACGCAGACGATGTTCTCATCAGCCGGCGCCTGCGCGACGGGGTCGGTCCAAGCTTATCGCTCACGGTTCCGCTGTTCATTATGGGGGTGGGGATCAGCATTCTGCTTTCGCTCTTAGTGGCGTTCTTTCGGGGGACCTACATCGACGAGGCTGCCGTGTTTTTGTCGGTTTTGGCCATGAGCGTCTCCATTTTGCTTTACATCATCGGGGGCCAATTTCTGATTGGGAAGCTTCTGAAATGGTTTCCGATTTCGGGGTTCGATCGGTCTCCGGCCGTGGCCTGGCACTTTCTATCGCTTCCCGTGATCATCGGAGTGATGTCTATTTTGGGGAGCGACATCCGTTTTTACAGGACGGTTTTCATCGAGGAGATCTACCGGGACTACGTGCGCACAGCGCGCGCCAAAGGCGCCGGCGAAATGCGCGTGATGTTACGGCACGTCTTACGAAACGCGCTAATTCCGATCTTGACCACGGTGGTGATGGAAATCCCTTTTTTGTTTACCGGGTCGTTATTGCTGGAGGCGTTCTTCGGCATTCCCGGCTTGGGATCGATGACCTTCGACGCGATTCAGGGAAATGACTTTTCCACTCTGCGAACCATGGTTTTCATAGGATCGCTGTTCTTCATTTTGGGTCAAATCCTGACGGATATCAGCTACACGCTGGTCGATCCGAGGATCCGTCTGGAGTGAGGATGACGCTCGAAGGGCATCATGTTTCCAATCTGGTGGTGGTCGCGCTGCTCGCAATCGCAGTTTGGGTGTGGCGTCTGGTGAGACAGAATGAAGTTTGGCGCGGCGCTTTCCGGCAGCTCGGGAGGCGCAGGCCGGTGGCGGTCGCGGTGCTCGGGCTTTACGTCGCGGTGGGGCTTTTGGACTCGGTGTCCTGGATTGGATCGAGCCGCGCTGAGACCGATGCGGTGGCTGCCCACAAGCCGAAAAGCATCATCGACCGCATGTTTTCCGGACGCACCGAGAAGAGTTATTCGAAGCCGTTCGACCGGGTGGAGTTCTACGACAAGTCGCCCCTCCATCATCCCGGCGGCCACCCATTGGGAACCGACATTTTGGGGCGCGATGTGCTGCAAGTTACCTTGAAAGGCGCGCGGGTTGCGTTGCTCATCGGAGGCCTGACGAGCCTTATCGCCATACCGCTCGCGCTCCTATTCGGGGTCACCGCCGGTTATTTTGGACGGCGACTCGACGATATTGTGTTTTTTGTCATGAGCACCTTTGCGTCCATGCCGGGCATGCTACTGCTCATCGCGCTCATCATCGCGCTCGGCCGGTCGACGCTCAGCGTGTGCCTGGCCCTGGGAATCACGAGTTGGGTGGGGTTTTGCCGGATCTCACGGGGCGAGACCCTTAAGCTCCGGGAGATGGACTACGTGCAGGCGGCGAGAGCGATGGGGGTCTCCGAAGTGCGGATCATCTTTCGGCACGTCCTCCCGAACCTGATGCACCTGGTCATCATCACTTTCGCGCTGATGTTTTCCGGCCTGGTGCTGTCGGAAGCGGTGCTCTCCTGGCTCGGCATCGGCGTGGACGGGAGCTGGGGGCAGATGATCGCTCAAGCCAAAGACGAGCTCTCGCGCGAGCCGATGATCTGGTGGAACATCGCGCCCGCCGGGATCACGCTTTTCGTGTTGCTCCTGGCAGTGAACTTCTTGGGGGACGCGCTGCGCGATGTGCTCGATCCTCGAACCGTGCGGGAGAAGCTGTGAAAAGTACCCTGCTGGAAGTTCGCGGGTTAACCACCAGCTTTCCGCTCTCCGATGGGCGCCGCGCCCCGGTGGTGGACGACGTTTCGCTTTCCATCGGGCGCGCCGAAGTGCTGGCGCTGGTCGGCGAATCCGGCTGCGGAAAGTCGGTAACCGCACTGTCGATTCTGCGGCTCATACCGAGCCCCGGCCGCATTCAATCCGGAAAGGTGCTGCTCGAAGGTCGGGACCTGATGAAGCTTTCGGTTCCGGAAATTCGCCGCGTGCGCGGACACGCGATTTCCATGATCTTTCAAGAGCCGATGACCAGCTTGAACCCGGTTGTGACCGCCGGCTCGCAAGTTGAAGAAGCCATCCGCCTGCACGAACCGGTGTCCAGGGCCGCCGCCCGATCGCGAGCCCTCGACTTGTTCAAGCAGGTGGGGATTCCCGATCCCGAGGAGCGCCTGGACACGTATCCGCACCAGCTCTCCGGCGGTTTGAAGCAGCGCGTGATGATCGCCATGGCGTTGGCAACCCACCCGAAATTGCTCATTGCCGACGAGCCCACCACGGCGCTGGATGTGACGATTCAAGCACAAATCCTGCGCCTGCTCCATGAGCTCCGGGAGAAATTACAAACCGCGATCTTGCTCATCACCCACGATTTCGGCGTCGTCAATGCGCTCGCCGATCGCATTTCGGTGATGTACGCGGGCCGGATCATCGAAACCGGGACCCGGCTTGAAATCTTGAGTGCACCGCGGCACCCGTATACGCAGGGCCTTTTACGCTCCATGCCGGCGCTGGCGCGCCGCGGCGAGCGACTGAGCGAAATCGCGGGAGTCGTGCCATCGCCTGCCGACTGGCCCAAAGGCTGCCGTTTCTGCACTCGGTGCCCCCGAGCCTTCGAGCCCTGCCCGAGCATCGTTCCAGAAGTGACATCTCTCGGTGAGACACACACGGTATATTGCCACGCGGTAAAGCGAGACATCGAGCGCGCTACTCCACCGGAGTCCACCGCGCTCGCAAACGGCTGACCCGGCTCGATCCAGGACACGGCGCATGCTCGATTCACCCGGTACTGGCAACGGAAACCAGCCCTCCGCCACCTCCGGCGACGCACCGTGGCTTTTGCGCGTGGAACACCTGCGCACCTGGTTTCCCATAAAAAAGGGGTTGTTCCGGCACACGGTGGGTCATGTGCGCGCGGTCGACGGAGTCGACCTGGCTATTCGAGCCGGTCGCACACTGGCGCTGGTCGGCGAATCCGGCTGTGGCAAAACCACGGTGGGGCGCTCCGTGATCCGGCTCATCGAACCGCAGGAGGGCAAGGTCTGGTTCGACGGTACCGAGCTCCTGTCGCTGGACCCCGAGGCGCTCCGACCTTATCGACGTCACATTCAAATGGTTTTCCAGGACCCCATGACGTCGCTCAATCCGCGCATGCGCGTCCGCGACATCATCGCCGAAGGCATGGCCTCTTTCGGCATCGGCCAAGTCGAGTCCGAGCGGACGGAGCGGGTGGCCACGTTGCTCCGCCGCGTTCAGCTCGATCCCGACCACCTCTGGCGTTTTCCCCACGAATTCTCGGGCGGGCAGCGCCAGCGCATCGGGATTGCCCGCGCCCTCGCAGTCGAGCCCCGGCTCATCATCGCGGATGAGGCGGTGTCCGCGCTCGACGTCTCCATTCGAGCGCAGATTCTGAACCTGTTGCGCGACCTCCAGCAGGAGCTCCAAATCGCCTACCTCTTCATCACCCACGATCTCTCGGTGGTGCGCTATCTGGCCGACGAAGTCAGCGTCATGTACCTCGGGCAAATCGTGGAGCACGGCGCCGTCGAGCGCGTGTTCAATCAACCGAAACACCCGTACACAAAGGGCCTCTTGGCGGCTGTCCCGTCTGCCGACCCGCAAAAGCCTCGGGTTCAGGTGAAAGTGCTGGGCGATGTCCCCTCCCCCGCCAATCCTCCTTCCGGTTGCCGTTTCCACACCCGCTGCCCCGAAGTGTTCGATCGCTGCCCGCGCGAAGCGCCCCCGCTTTATCCGGTTGCGGATGGAGTGAGCCGATGTTTTCTTTGTGAGCCGAGCTCCTGAACCGATGGGACTCGCTCCCGTCGCTGAATCCTCAATGACGAAAATTAGGAACGTTCGAGCGGTTATCACCGCGCCGGGACCGGCGAACCTGGTCGTGGTCAAAGTGGAGACGGAAGAGCCGGAGCTCTACGGGCTTGGCTGCGCGACCTTCACACAGCGCGCGCTGTTGGTCCAAGCGGCCGTCGAGGAGTACCTCAAGCCGCTCTTGGTGGGGCGCGATGCGGACCAAATCGAGGAACTCTGGCAGCTCATGACGGTCAATAGCTATTGGCGGAATGGACCGGTCCTGAACAACGCCCTCGGGGGAGTGGACATGGCGCTCTGGGATATCAAAGGCAAGCGGGCGAAGCTTCCTTTATGCGAGCTCTGGGGCGGCAAATACCGCGCGGCCGTCGCCGTCTATCGCCATGCGGACGGAGCAGACTGCGAGCAGCTCTTGGACTGCGCCCGCGCATTTGTCGACGACGGCATCCGACACGTGCGCATACAGCTCAGAGGTTACGGTGGCGGCACCTATTGTGGAGCGCAACCCTCCGGCGCGCTTTCCGGAGCGACCTATGATCCGCGCGCGTACATGCGGAGCGCGCTCGAAGCGCTGGATACCGTGCGCGCAAAGCTCGGTAACTCGGTCGAGCTCATTCACGATGTCCACGAGCGGCTCAAGCCTGCCCAGGCCGTGGAATTCGCCAAGCTGGTCGAGCCGATCGGGCTCTTTTACCTGGAAGACCTGCTGGCACCGGAAGACGTCGCCTGGCTCGAAAACGTGCGTCAAGTGTGCACGACTCCACTGGCGCTGGGCGAGCTTTTCGTCCACCCCATCGAGTGGATCTCGCTGTTTGCAAAACGGCTCATCGATTTCATGCGCATGCACGTGAGCGCAATGGGCGGGATTACGCCGGCGCGCAAAGCAGCGGCGGCAGGCGAGCTTTTCGGTGTACGCACCGCCTGGCACGGTCCGCCCGACCTGTCGCCCCTCGGCCAGGCGGCAAATCTGCACCTGGACTTGGTCGTTCCCAATTTCGGCGTCCAGGAGTTTACTGAGTTTCCGAAAGAAATGCTCGA
>DASXTY010000408.1:0-2183 GCA_036505155.1 Polyangiaceae bacterium
GCAATCGCTGGCGATCATCGAATATCTGGAAGAGACGCACCCTGACCCGCCTCTTTTGCCGCACACCGCTGCGGAGCGCGCGCGCGTGCGGGCCCTGGCTCTGTTTGTGGCGTGCGAAATCCAGCCGCTCAACAATTTGCGAGTTCAGCGCCAACTCGTCGCGCAGCTGGGCGCAGACCAAGCAGCTCTCGGACGCTGGCAGTTGCATTGGTGTGAGGCCGGATTCGGCGCCCTGGAGGCGCAGCTCGCGGCAAGCCCCATGACTGGCGCGTTTTGTCATGGCAATGCCCCGGGGGTCGCCGACTGCTTCTTGACTCCCCAGGTCTACAATTCGCAGCGCCCGGTCGTGGGTGCGGATCTTGCCAAGTGGCCGACTATTCGCCGCATCTATCAGGCCTGCCTGGCTCTGCCGGCAGTTGATCGATCGCTGCCGAAGAATCAACCTGGGTTCGAAAACCCAACCGGCCACTGACCCGCCCGCGCTCAGGGCGCCCCGCCCGAATGAGAAACTCGAAAACCATCCCGGAGTCGGGATTACCGGTTCGCCTCCCCCAAGCAACGGGCACCGTTGAAAGACAAGGCTTCTTTGATGTCTTTCGTGGGCTTCTGATCGCGCACATGGCGCTCGATCACGCCTCGCTCATGTTCAACGCCGGGCGTGGCGGCGAGGAGCTGGCCAAAGCGCCCCAGACTTCCCAACCAGTCTGCCTCAGTTCCTCACGCGGTTTACCGGCGTTCCGGTGGCGCCCGGCTTCTGCTTCATGGCGGGGTTCATGGTGGCGTGGACGACGCTTTCGCGGGAAGCGCGCGGCGTTCCGAAACCAGAAATTACCCGGCGACTTTTGCTGCGAGGTCTGGTCTTGATCTTGGCCGATACTTTTATCGGAGGGCTGCCGCGCGCCGTCCAAGGCTTCTATTCCTTCATGGGGTTGAGCTCTGCTCGTGGTATTATGAAAAAAAGCAGAACCGACCGAACTTCATTACGCAATACCTGTGAGGACTCGGGCGCTGCGTTGGGCTTTGACCCGCGCAACGGGTTAGTGCCTCTTGGCGAATGGGTCCTCGGCGACCCCGGCGGCTCTGGCGGCACGCTTTCGCGGCGCCGCGCCCTGCTCTCGCGCGCCGGCTGAAGGAGCGTCTGCCCCCGCACCGCCCGGAGCAAACTGCACGCTCGTCACACCCTGGCAGTTCGCGGGATTCGAAGTGGAGGCCGCCTCACGGACGACGGGCGACGTTCCAGCGGAGACGCTCATGTGTTTTTCAGACTGCCCTGCGGCCTGCGGCAGCCCTTTGCTCGACTCCTGAGCACGCGCTTTCGCTTCGCCATCTCTGCTGCCACCGCGGTACGCGGCAACGCCAACCACGGCGACGATCAGCGCAGTGCGCGCAATCACTCCCCAGGCGCGCGAGCGGGTGCTACGCGGCGTCAACGACGTCGATCCTGACCTGGCCGCCGAGCTGGCAAGGGTCACGGTCGTGACCATTCCGCTCACTCGGTTCACCAGCGCGCTCGGAAGGACGTCCCCGTCCGCGCCGCGTGCATCGACACATCGGATCCCTGAGTCATAGATCGAGGGCATGGGCGGACGTGCGGGTGCAGCAGCTGAAACTTCGCCGTAAGCCTGGCACACGGCTTGTTGCATCTCCCGTGCGTTCTGAAAACGTTCGTCCTTGCAATACCGAAGCGCGCGGTCGACCAGAGCTGCCACGCAAACGTGGAGATCCGGAAGCAGCTGTGAAATCGGTGGCGGCGGCTGGGTGATCGCAAGCGCAAGAGCCTCGTTCGGGGTTTCTGCGTCGTGCACCATTCGACCGGTGAGCAGCGAGAACATGGTAGCCCCGACGGCCCATAGGTCCGTCCTCGCGTCCACTTCCTCCCACCGCCCTCGTGCTTGTTCGGGAGCCATGAAAGCCGGGGTCCCCAACAACGCACCAGCACGCGTCGTCGAGCTCGACGTGCTGAGCGCGTCGAGCCGTGCAATTCCGAAGTCGAGAACCTTCAGCACTCCGGAATGCGTGAGGAACAAGTTCTCCGGCTTCAGATCGCGATGCACGATCCCCTTGTCGTGCGCAACGGCGAGCACGTCGAGCAATTGGTCGGCCACCGCCAGCACTTCATTCACGGGCAAGTGCCCGCCCTTGCGTTCGCATCGCTCGTCCAGAGCCTCACCCTCCAAGAGCTC
>DASXTY010000409.1:0-1578 GCA_036505155.1 Polyangiaceae bacterium
AGTACCGATAGCTGTGAAGCCTCACAACGAGCGCTAATGAACTCGGTGTCGGAAACGGGCAGAGTAATCACATCAAAGTTGATATCTGCGCGCTCGGGGTGAGCACGGCCGGTGACTATGTAGCGCATAAGCCGCCTAACGGAGAGTTAACCGGCCGCCCGCCGGCGGGCTGGAGCGAAAATATCTCGCCGCGAAAGCCCGCCGGCGAGCGGTCCGGTTGAGCGCGTGGTTAGGGCCCATGCATACCGCCTTCACTACAGGGCCTCGCAGCACTCGATGGGGAACACAAAGTGGCGGCCCGCTTGGAGTAGGTGCGGCGCATTCTCTCGCCACCAACGTGCCGCTGCAGGGCGAGACCTTTCCAATAGCTCGAGGGCAGGCAAGGTGGACACGGCGAAGCCGCTGTGCAGTGTAAGGCGGGAGGTAAGCAGATGCTGAAGCGTTTGAATGAAGCCTCGAGGCCCGGACAACACCCCGGATGTTATGTAGCGTCTCGGCTGCTCGCGCGCGAGAGAAAGTACGAGCCCGACCCACGCTTCGCGAATATGGGTGGGCGCTTCACCGGGAGGCACGCTCGTGATTCGCACAGACGCCATGGGCCCTAACGAACCAAGCTAACCGGCGGCGAGCGGACGGCGCGCGAGCGCCGCCGGCGAGCGGTCCGGTTGAGCGAGTGGTTAGCCGTCATCTTCGACGAACTAGGCGACTTCGAGTAAGGCTTGCGGATTCTTTGCTGCCACCAACAGCAGTGTGCGAGCTGCACCAGAAGGCGCGCGACGCCCTTGCTCCCATTCTTGCAGTGTGCGCACGGATACGCCAAGAAGTGCGGCAAATTGAGCTTGAGAAAGACCGGTACGTTCACGAATCGTAGTTACCGAAGGAACATTTACGACCCGACCAACCTCGCCACGCTTTAGTTGGCGCAAACCTTCCAGGATTTCAATTCCCACGTTTCGCTTTGCGGTAGCCTTAGCCATCAATTTCACCTTTGATCTGTTTCAGTACATGCGCCGGGATATTCTCCGCGACATTCTTTGGGTAGAGCGTTAGCATCCAGATCTGCCCTTGCCGGGTACGCAGGAAATAGATGACCCGGATACCGCCACGCTTGCCGCGTCCGGCAAGGCCCCAGCGAAGCTTGCGCACGCCGCCCGAACCAGGAATGATCGCGCCAGCCTCGGGATTGGCGATTAGGGCCTGCTGAAGCTCCGAGTATTCATAATCCGACAAATATTCCTGCACGAGTCGCGTGAACAGCTTGGTTTCCACGAAGCTGATCATGCGGATATTATACGGCAAAGACGTACTACGTCAATGCCGGAGGGCACATCTTTATTGACGGCTAACAAACCAAGCTAACCGGCGCGACGACGGACGGGCCGCAGGCCCGCCGAGGAGCGTCCGGGTTGAGCGAGATGTTAGGCGGCACTCGGCCACACTGAGCGCGCATGGCTAACCGCGATAGCCGAAAAGCCGAGCGGGCAAAAACAGCAAGCTCTTCACCAGCGCGAATGCCGCGCTGACGCATAGGCCCACGAGACGGAACGGCAGCGACAGCAACCAAACGAGCGGTGCCAA
>DASXTY010000410.1:0-10880 GCA_036505155.1 Polyangiaceae bacterium
GCCTGGTAGATGCTCATGATGGGCGCTAGGCCCATGCTCACAGACGGAAACTCCCAGAAGTTTGGTATCAGCCTTGGGTGCGGGTACGACGAAAGTCCCTTGCCCCGCTCCGCCTCACGCCGGAAACGCTCCATCATTTCGATGGAAATGCGGCCCTCCAAAAAAGCGCGCGCGTACATCCCCGGCGCCGCGTGCCCTTGAAAGTACACTTGATCCCCCGAGCCCCCGTCCGCTTTGCCGCGGAAGAAATGATTGAACCCCACCTCGTACAAGGTCGCACTCGATGCGTAGGTGGACATATGCCCGCCAATGCCCGAAAATCGCATGTTGGCACGGTGCACCATGGCCATGGCGTTCCAGCGAATGATCCGGCGTATGCGCTTTTCCATCATCTCGTCGCCGGGAAACGCCGCCTCCTCCTCGCGCGGAATGGTGTTTACGTAATCGGTGGTGAGCGGCAGCATCGGGTCCACTCGATGGCGTCGGGCCGCCTCCAGCACCCGCCGCAGCAGGTAGCGCGCGCGCTCTCCTCCCTCTTGCTCCACAACCGCGTCCAGCGATTCAATCCATTCGCGGGTTTCTTCGGTGTCGCGATCGGTTTCGTGCGAAAAACGAAGGTTGCCTGTCGGGTCCCGAAAATCGTTCACTTTTGCTCCTTGGAGCAATAAATAGGCCGAATCAGCGCGCCGTTCAAGCTCAGGGACTCATTTGTGACAGCTTGTGGATGCCCACCCCCGTCCGTGCTCGGCCCTCGATGAGTCGAAACCTGGTTTGACATGTGCTCGACGGGGCCTGCGCGCGGCCGACCCCTACCAAATCGGCCGCTCCTTCGTCGCGGCCTCAGGGAGGGGTGACATATGTGGTAGCCTCGACGAAAATGGAAGAGCAACCCCTTTCACTCGACCTCAGGACGGAGAAAAAACGTCGACGCACACGCGTGGGCACCGCTTGCGTCGCATTCGGTGCGGGACTGAGCGCCCTAGGGGCCTTTGCGTTTATCCGTGGTGGCGCGGAAATCCTCGGCATTTGGGGGCTTGGGTTCGGCGCTGGCTTGCTGGTCGTCGGAGTCGTCACGCTGCGTAAGGCGGCGACCAGCCGCTGGTAAGTTCGGGCACGCGCAGCGCAGATTCGCTACGTAAGGCGGCGAGCAGATTGGCGTCCCCGCGCGCGCCGGGATAAATGGAGAGCATGTCCCGAGCCGCCTCGTTTACCGTTTTCTTTTCGATAGCCTCGGCGATTGTCGGGCTGGTGCACTATTACATCTGGGCTCGGTTGGTCCGCGACCTCGCCTTGCCGCCATCGACGCACCGGGCGCTCACCGTGGCGGTGGTCGTGCTGGGGATCAGCATTCCGATGGTTTTCATCTGGATGGTCGCGATGCGCGCTTCGGTGCCGAAACCGATCCTGCTCATGGCCTATATCTGGATGGGCATGATGCTGCTGGTGCTCTTTTTGCTGCTCGCGGCGGACGTCGCGCGCATCGCGTACACGCTGGTTCAGCGTTTCCTGTTAAATGCTCCGCCGCAAAGCCCGGAGCGACGGGTCGCCACGGCGCGCTTGTTGGGGGCGGGGGTTGCCCTGTTGGCGAGCGGCATGGGCATCCGGGCGCTTCGCAACGGTACCGCGCAGGTTGGAGTGCGCAGAGTCCGTGTGCCTTTGGATCGCCTCCCGCCGCCACTCAGCGGCTTTCGGATCGTGCAGCTTACCGACATGCACGTGGGGGCCACGCTCGGCCGAGAGTTCGTGGAGGAAATCGTGCGGCAGACCAACGCGCTCAAGCCGGACCTGGTAGCCATCACCGGCGACCTGGTGGACGGCACCGTGGAACAGCTCCGCGACCGGGTCGCGGCTCTAAAACATCTTCGCGCGCGAGAAGGCGTATTTTTCGTGACCGGAAACCACGAATACTACTCCGGTGTGGAGGAATGGTGCGCCGAGCTTTTCCGTCTCGGAGTACGGGTGCTGCGCGACGAGCACGTCACCATCGGCACCTCGGAAGCGAGCTTCGACTTGGCGGGCGTCGATGACTACAGCGTGCGGCGAGCGGATGGCGGGCATGGAGGCAACTTGGCGCAGGCGCTCAAGGGCCGGAACCCGGAGCGAGAGCTGGTGTTATTGGCGCATCAGCCGCGTCACGTCCATCAGGCCTCCGAATTCGATGTGGGATTGCAGCTGTCCGGCCATACCCACGGTGGCCAAATCTGGCCCTGGAACTACTTGGTGGGGCTGACTCAGCCGGTCGTATCGGGGTTGGCGAAGTTCGGGCGCACCGTGGTCTATGTCAGCAACGGAACTGGGTACTGGGGCCCGCCGATGCGCTTGCGGGCGCCTTCGGAGATCACGGAAATCGTGTTGACCTCAAGCGGAACCAGGGAAAGCAACGCGTGAAATGCAAAAGCCGAACATTATCCTTATCCTGATCGATGACCTCGGTTGGCGCGATCTCAGCTGCTACGGGAGCACGTTTTACGAAACGCCGCACCTTGACCAATTGGCCGCCTCCGGGATCCTGTTTACGGATGCCTACGCCTCCTCTCCGGTTTGCTCCCCCACTCGCGCCAGCATTCTGAGCGGAAAGTACCCCGCCAACGTCGGCATCACGAACTTCATCGGCGGCTATGCGGAGGGGCGGCTGGCTTGCGTGCCGTACCTCAATCACCTTCCTTTGTCCGAGGTCAGTATCGCCCGCGCGCTCGGACGCGCAGGCTACACCACCTGGCATGTCGGAAAGTGGCACCTGGGAGACGACGACTTTCACCCTGATCGGCATGGCTTCGACGTCAACATCGCCGGCTGTCATTGGGGCTATCCGCACGACGGCTATTTCAGTCCTTACGGCCTGCCCACCATGGAAGATGGCCCTTCCGGCGAATATCTCACCGACCGACTTACCGACGAAGCCATCCGACTCATTCAGGGGCACTCGGGCGCGCCGTATTTCTTGAACCTCTGGCATTACGCGGTGCACATCCCCATTCAGTCGACCGACCCCCTCATCCTGAAATACCGCAAAAAAGCTGACGATCTGGGGCTCGATCAATTGGAAACCTTCCGCCAAGGCGAGCACTTCCCGTGCTTGCACAAACAAGAAGGCCGCATCTTGCGGAGGCTCATTCAGTCGGATCCGGTTTATGCGGCGATGATGGAAAATCTCGACTCCAACGTCGGCCGACTGCTTCGAGCCGTGGACCGATCCGGCGAACGGGACAACACCCTCATCCTCTTCACTTCCGACAATGGGGGCCTGGCCACCGCCGAGGGCTCGCCCACTTCCAATCTTCCGCTGATTGAGGGCAAAGGCTGGATGTACGAAGGTGGAACGCGGGTTTGCCAGCTCGTCTGTTGGCCGCGCGTGATCCAGCCTAAAAGCCGCTGCTCCGAACCGGTAACCAGCCCGGACTTGTATCCCACGTTGCTCGCGGCGGCGGGCCTCGAGCCGATGCCGGAGCAGCATCAAGACGGAGTCAGCCTCTTGCCCCTGCTCCAAGGCGGCGCGAAGCTCGCGCGGGACGCCATTTTTTGGCACTACCCCCACTACAGCAATCAGGGCGGCACACCCGGCGCTTCCATCCGCGCAGGCGACTACAAGCTCATCGAGTTTTTCGAAGACGGTAAGCTCGAGCTGTACAATCTCAAAGACGATATCAGCGAGCAGCGCGACCTCAGCCACCGAGAGCCCGAGCGACAGCGCGAACTGCACGAGCGCCTGGTCCAGTGGCGCGAAAGCATTGAAGCCAAAATCCCACCTCCCAACCCCAACTATGAGCAGCAGCGCAAGCTGCCCGGTCCCGGCGCCGACAGCGCGGAGTTCTGACCCAGCCCGCCTGCGATGGCGCGCGCCACTCGCATCCCGTCCACCGCTGCGCTCACGATTCCTCCCGCATAGCCGGCGCCTTCTCCACAGGGGTACAAGCCCTCGAACTCGGTGGAGCAGAGCTCAGCCGGGACACGGGGCACTCGCACCGGCGAGCTGGTGCGCGACTCCACGCCGAGCAACACCGCTTCCTCGGTGAGATAGCCGCGCATCTTTCGGTTGAATTGCTCCAGAGCCGCGCGTAAGTGCCCTGACAGCACGAGTCCAGCCGAATCGAGCACGTCACCCACATCGGCCGCGCAAGTTCCGGGAACGTAACTGCTTTTGGGAACCGTGCTCGAGCCGCGCCCGCGTGCGAAGTCGGTGGTGCGCGTCGCGGGAGCCCTCTGAGCTCCTCCACCCGCTTCAAAGGCGATGCGTTCCAACCGCTGCTGTAGCTCCACACCACCCCGCCAGCCGTGGTAACCGGCGGCCTCGAGCTCCGCGGGCTCGACGCCGACCACCAGTCCCGAATTCGCAAAGGGCGAGTTTCGCCGCGATAGGCTCATTCCATTCAACACCAGCTCGTCGGACGCGGTGGATGCGGGGATCACGAATCCACCGGGGCACATGCAAAAGGAAAATACCCCACGGCCTTCCACGTTTGTCGCAAGACGGTAATAAGCGCTCGGCAACCGGGGGTGCCCCGCCAGGGCTCCGTATTGAATTCGATCGATGAGCGGCTGTGGGTGCTCGATCCGCACCCCGACCGCAAAAGGTTTGGGCTCCAGGCGGACTCCGTGCTCGGCCAGCAGCAGGAGCACGTCGCGCGCCGAATGCCCGGTCGCCATGACCACCGCCCTGCCTTCGAGCTCGCGTCCGTCTGTCAGACGCACACCGGTTACCCGGCGTTGCGCTCCCAGATTCTTCACGCAAAGACCCACCACGCGTGCTCCAAATTCGAAACTAACTCCCACCGCCATGAGCCGCGCGCGCAAGTTTCCGATCACAATGGGCAGCCGGTTGCTTCCGATATGCGGACGCGCATCGGTGAGCACGGCGTCGGGAGCGCCGCACAGCGCCAAAATCTCGATCACGTCGCGCACGTTGCCCCGTTTGTGCGACCGCGTGTAGAGCTTGCCGTCACTGTAGGTGCCGGCGCCGCCTTCGCCAAAACAATAATTGCTGTCGGGATTCACGTCCCCACGGCTGAGAACCGCTTTGAGATCGTGGCGACGGGGCTGAACCGGTTTGCCGCGGTCCAACAACATCGAGCCGACGCCATGGCGAGCGAGCTCGTACGCGCAGAACAAGCCGGCCGGCCCCGCGCCCACAATGACGACCAACGGCGCTCCCACCTCGCGGATCGGTGGACCAGCGGGCCTTTGCGACTGGGCCCCCAGCGCCACCAAGAGTCTAAAACGCGCGCGCCCGCCCCGCGCGTCCAGCGAACGCTGGAGCACACGCAGCGTGGGGAGCTCATCGGGGCTAACGCCGATTTGACTGGCCACCCGAGTGCGCAATGCGGCATCGTCGTCGCCGTCCTCCAGGTCGAGAGCTACGCTCAGCTGAGCGGGCAGTTCAGGCATGGGTAGCCCAACACAGGACGAGCGAGATGAAACTCAAAGTGTTCAAGGTTTTGTGGGGCATGCATGGTGACACGCCCGAAGAGCAGATGAAACTCATCAAAGAAGCGGGGTACGACGGCGTCGAGGGCGGAATCATGCCTTTCGACGGTCCCCGCTACCTGGAACATATCGCCCGTTACGAGCTCGAGCACATCCCCATGATCATGACCGAAGGGCCCGACCACCTGGCGTCATTCCGGTCGCAACTCAAGGTCTTTGCTTCCTGGAAGCCGCTCCAGATCACGTCATTGAGCGCCAAGGACAACCTGCCGATCCGGGAGCAAATCGCTTTTTTCCGCGGCGCGTTGGAAGCGGAGCAGGAATACGGAGTGCCGGTGGCGCACGAGACCCAGCGCGGGCGCGCCCTGTGCAACCCTTGGAGCACGGCCGAAATTTTGGATGCCGTGCCGGGGCTCAAGCTCGCCGCGGACTTTGCGCACTGGATGTGCGTTTGCGAATCCACCCTCGAAGACTACCCCGAGGTAGCCATTGCCTGTGAGCGCGCCCTGCACCTTCACGGACGCATCGGGTACGAGCAGGGGCCGCAGGTCCCTGACCCGCGCGCGCCGGAATACCAGCGCCATGTCGAGCGGCACGAAGCCCTCTGGGACATGGTGCTCGCGGCGCACCGGCGAGCCGGGCGCACAACGTTGACTTTCGATCCGGATTTCGGCGCGCCCGACTACATGCACACGCTCCCCTACACGCGCCAGCCGGTCGCGAGCTTATGGGATATCACGCTGTGGATGGCGGACCGGTTCCGCCGTCGGTTCGCCGCCGCTGACGGAATAGGTCAGGCGCTCGGCGCGGACAGGAATGAACCCGGCGTCCGCGCGTCGAGCTGATGCTCGGACAGAAGCCTCGGCTCAATAGCGTCGCGCGCAAGCTCGAGCAGCCGAGCGTGGTGGGTAAAAAGCAGAACCTGACTTCGCCGTCCGAGCTCGGCGAAAAGCTGTAAGGCCGCCCGAGCCCGATCGTCATCGAAGTGGATGAGCACATCGTCCATGACCAGGGGCATGGGCTCGCTCACCGCCAAATAGTGCTCCAGCGTCGCCAAGCGCAAGGCCAAATACAACTGATAACGAACGCCTTCGCTCAGGCCCTCCACTTCGACTTCCTGTGCATTTTTTCGAACACACAAGAGCTCATCGGTTCCCACCCGAAGGCCGGAGTATTCACCGACCGTCAACCGTTCGAAAAGTCCGCTCGCCAACTTCACGACCGGCTCCTGATGGCTCTCTCGGTATCGCTCGATTTCTCGATCCAGGAGCACAGCCGCCAGCCGGAGCTCGATGTAGCGTTCGACCAAGCCACCCGCTTCGGCGGCGCGCGCCTGCACCTCCTGGGCGGCTTCTGCGGCGGTTTGCTCGTCGTAGCGCTCGAGCCCGCGTTCGTACGCGTCGATGTCCAGGTCGGCGTTGCGGCACTCTTCTTCCAGCCGGCTGAGGTCGTCTTCCACTTCCGCCAGCCGCGAGACCAGCATTTCCTTATTGGCTCCATGAGTCTGGGACAATAATTCCGCGAGCGTCAGCCCGTCATGGGTGGCCAAGTCCACAAGAACGGCTTCGGACTGCTCAATCAGTCCCTCGAGCTGCTGAGCGCGGCGAGCGCGCTGCTCCGCCCCCTCGAGCTCGGAGAGGTTCTCCACGCCGGCCTGCCGAATCAGGTGGTCGAGCTCCGCTTGCGCGGCCTCTCGGCGCTGGGTCGACTCTTCGAGCGCGCGCTCCAATTGGACCAGCTTGACGTCGACGCGCTCTCGCTCGAGCCTCGCTTGCTTGCCCTGCCGGTATAACTTGACGAACCGCTCGCTGGCTTCCGCTTCGGGTAAGCGCCCGAGCTCGGGCGCAAACTTCTCTACCAGGGAACGCGCCTCTCGATTGAATTCTTCCGCATCCGCCTGGATGTGCTGGACGCGCCGCCGCGTGTTGTGGAGCTCGTCCAGACTTCGGAACAGCTGGTCCAGTTGTTCCAGCACCGCTGCGGCCTCTTCCGGTGCTGAGCCAGAGTCGAGCCCGAGGAGCGAAGCTTCCTTCCCCCACTGCGCCTGCCAAGTTTCGAGCTCCGCGCGGCGCTGCGTGCGCTGCTCTACCGCCCCCACCAGCGCGGCCTCTTGCTCTCGGATGGACTCCGACAGCGCGCTTCGACGCTGCGTTATTTCGGTCATCCGGGTCAACGTCTGCTGCGCCCGGGCGAACAGCGCCGAGAGCGGTTCGTCACGGGGCTCTTCGACTCCCGTGTCGCGCAGCGCCTGGTGCAAGGTTTGAGCCAGCCTCTCCGACAGTTGCTTGTGCTCGCCGCATACCCGGAGCAAGTCACGACAGCGTTCGCCCCGGCGACAGGCTTCCGCGTAACGCCGAACCCAAGCGCGCATGTCTCGTGGAGACAGCGGCTCGATGCCGGTGTGGCTCCAAAGAGCGCGCCAACTTTCAGCCAGCTCCCTTCGACGCGCTTCGGTTTCCCCTTGCCCGCGCCCGAGTTCTTGAAGATGTTTTTGGGCGCGCTCGCGCTCAGCCCGCAAACGCGCCAGTTCGGTGACCCGCTGCGCTTCTCGCCGTAGCCGATCGCTTATTTCATCGGCGCGCTCCACCGCTTTCTCGTACGCTTGAGCCAGAGGCCGCTCGGAATCGGGCGTTTTCGCCTCCTCCAAGGGGGCCCTCTTTTGGCGCCACGCTCCCAGAATCCTTTGCCAGCCGTGATCGCGCCGCTCTCGCGCGGCCACAAGCTGCTCTTCGCTCGGCACATCACCCGATGCTTCCTCAATCTGGATATCCCGCTCCAGATCACCCAACAAGCGCTCCGCCTCCTCACGGGAGCTCCTGACACTCTCCGCTTTCTGCTCGATCTTCCAGAGCTCGGTTTCGTGGTAATCGAGTGACTCCGACCCGGGCACCGGAAGGGATAGCAAATCCGAGACCCTTCCCGACCACGGCTTTAGCTGCAAAATAGACTGCCCGCACTGCTCTTCGGCGATTTCGAGCTCGCGCTCCGCTTCGGTGGATCGCGTGGCCAGGTCGCCATGAGGGCGAACCACCGCCACCGCGCGCTCCAACGGACCCGGATCGCTGGCTGGCCCAATCCTGTCCAGCTCCGATTGGAGCCTTCGGTGCGCGCGCTCCAAGTCCGAGCATTTTTGTTCCGCTGCCCTCAAGCGCTCAACCAGCACCGGTTGCTCCTGAATCAGCCTGCGTATTTTTCGGTGCTCGGCGCCGCTCAATCGCAGCCGTTCGGCCTGCTCCAGCCCGGGCGCTCCGGGCAATTGCTGGAGCCCGGCCCGTACGGAGTCCTCCACCCCACGGATCTGGCCCTGCAAATTGGGCAGGTCGGCGAGCGCTTTCTGCACCACCGCCAGGCGAGCGGCTAGCTGTTCGACGCGATCGGTATCCAGGTCGACGAGCGGCTCTGGCACCTGGAGAGTAGCGCGCTGTGCGCGATGCTCGGCGATGTCATGTTGCAAACGCTGGCTCTCGCGCGCGCTTTCTTGAAGCGCCTGAGCCGCAGCCAAACGGCGATCGAGGTGCTCAACAACCAGCGGAACCACGGGTCCCAGCGCGGCGAGCTCTTCGTGGCACTGGGCACGACGAGTGGCAGGCTGAAGCGCGTTCCGCGTGCGCTTGAGTCGATGTTCCTCCTCGCGCAAGTGCTGCCGCTCCGCGTGGAGTTTCTCGCGTCTCTCTTGCATCTCGTCCAGCGCTTGTCGCTCCCTCTGCCACTTTTCCGGGGGCTGTATCTGCTCGCGCAAATCTCTGGCCGCCTGCCGGTATTCCTCCAGCGCAATGTTGATGCGGAGCTTGTGTCCCCGCTTCTTGAACAGACGGTCCGCTTCGGAGCGCAAGCTCTCGAGCACGCGCTGCACGCCGCGACCTCCCACGGCTGCGTCGAACAGGCTTTGCCCCACATCGCCGTGCCCCTGGAGCAGCGCTTCCCCTCCTTCCTTGAGCCGCTCGTGGTCGAAGGCGAACATGCTCTGGAAGACCTCCGGACCCACGCCGCCCAGCAAGCGCCCGAGCGCGGCCTCCGAGATGGGCTCATCGTTCTTGTCGCGCAGCGAGTCCTTGCGGCGTTTGCGCCGAACCAGTTCCAGGCGTTCTCCGTTTGCTCCCTCGAGGCACGCGCCAATCCGCAAGTCTCCGGGCGCGTGCAGGTGCGCGTCCTGGGTGCGCTCATCGATGCCGAACAAGAGCCCACGAACCGCGCGGAGGGCCGTGCTCTTGCCGGCTTCGTTTCTGCCGTAGAGAATGCAGAAACCGCCGCGCGACACATCGATGACGTGATTCGTGAAGGGGCCGAATGCGATGAGCTCGAGGCGGCGAAAGCGCATCGGGTTTCCGCTACCATACGGGACGGCGGGTGGTAGCGGAAGTCTGATTCTAGGAAGGCTAGGCAGGTGCCCTGGGAGAAGTTACTGTGATGACGATATGCAAGCTCTGCCCAAGGCATGGGTTTCCTGGAGCACCGGCAAGGATAGCGCGTTCGCCCTGTATCAAGCGCGACAACGCGGGGAAGTCGAAATTGTCGGCGTCCTTACCACGGTAACGGCCGCTTATGAGCGCGTCTCCATGCACGGCGTCCGCGAACAGCTCCTGGATCGCCAGTTGCTGGAGCTCGGGCTTCCCTGCTTCAAAGTTTCGATCCCTTCTCCCTGTCCGAATGAAATCTACGAGCAGCGCATGGCCGAGGCAATGGCGTTTGCCAAAACGCAGGGGGTCACTCACGTAGTCTTCGGTGATTTATTCCTGGAAGACATTCGCGCCTATCGAGAAGCGAAGCTCGCCGCGATTCAAATGAGCTGCGTTTTCCCACTCTGGTTGCGCGATACCCGCGAGCTCGCGGAAGAAATGCTCGCCTCCGGTCTTTCCGCCACCCTGACTTGTGTGGATCCGAAACAGCTCAGCGCCGAATTTGCGGGTAGGACATTCGATCGGGCGTTGCTTTTAGAGCTCCCGGCGAGCGTGGATCCTTGCGGTGAACGAGGCGAGTTTCACACCTTTGCCACCCGAGGTCCGATGTTTCGCCAGCCCATTCCGGTTACGCCCGGTGCCGTCATAGAGCGCGACGGATTCGTGTTCGCGGACCTAATGCCGGTGTGACTCGATGGGGTTGCCCATTTGCTGAGATAGGCTCTAGCCGCCCGAGTCCTCTTCGCTCAGCAAACGGGGCACGAGCCGCTGTTCAATGCGGTCGATCCAGGCGCGCATCCCCTCTGGCCCGCTCAGGCCGAAGTCGCGTCCGACGCGCTCCAGATCGCCGAGCTTGCCTCGCAAGTCGGAAAACTCCTCACGCAAAAGCTCGAGCGTGGCGTCGTCTCCGCGCAGCTCGCGCAAGGATCGCACGAGCTGCCCGAGGGCGTCCTCTCGCTTTGCGAGCCGGTCCAGGTCCAAATGCGTTTGGGTCTGCAGTTCCACTCTCTCGATCCACACGTCGCCGGCCCGTATCTCGAATCCCAGGGCGCGAAATTGTTC
>DASXTY010000411.1:0-3131 GCA_036505155.1 Polyangiaceae bacterium
TTCGAGCAGTCGATCCCCGCCTCGCTCCAACCGTGCCGACAAATAGCGATTGAATACCTCCGCCTGGATCACGCTGGGATACAGCTTGGCGTAGAAGCGGCCTCGCTTGCCCCTCTTGTTCTGCCCGCCATTCAGCAGCCACTCGACCGCCAGGGATAGGTTACTCCCGTCTCGGCCAAAGCGCTGAGCGCCAAAATAGTTGGGTAGGCCTCGCTCGGTCAGGCGATGCAGAATGGCACGAGCCCGAGGTAACGGTTCATCTTGGACGCCGACCAGACGGATTCGGAAGTGATTCGCCAGCAGATGACCGGTGCGGAGCTTATTATCGTGCCGTGCGGTTTCTAACACTTCGATGCCGAGCGGCAAGGCCCAGGCCTCGACGCGATGACAGCCAGCCGGCACCGAGATCCACTGCGTGGTCACCGCCTGCTTATCTTTCATTCCCGCATAGCCCACGTCGCGCGCTGAAACGCCAGCCGCGCGTGCGACGGCCTCGATCATGTCCGGTGTGGTCCGGAGACGTTTGCGCACCCGTACAAACCAGTGTTCGCCTTTGCCGCTGGCCGGGTAGAGCGGGATTTCATCCACCACGAAATCTTCGGGCTCCGCACCGGGACGTCCGCCGACCGTCGGTAGGTCTGCTGAACAGAGCGGAGGCTGGTGAGGCAAGAGGAGTGCGCCCATGGCCAGCACACTAGCCGAAGCCCCCGCGATTCTGACCGCTTGACCTTAGGCGGGGTAAAGTAGCGGGTTCAGCGGACTCACGGCGAGCTCGCCGGGCTGAACTCCCGGATGGAATGCGCGAAGATCGCCGGCTTGCGAGTCGTTCTTCGGCTGGCCAACGCGAGTGCCGTCCGCATAATAAATGATGGTCATGACTTCCCGCATCCGGTCGGTGCGGTTCGGTGGAGCGCGATGCAGAGTCCAACCGCTGTGAAAGGTCGCATCACCCGGAGCCATGCTGCGGGGTCCAGCGATTCGGTAGCCCTTCTCTGAGACGCGCTTGGATAGCTCCTCTTCGGAATCATCACTGATATGGAGCTGTCCCGCAAAACCATCGCGGTGGGAGCCGCAAGCAAACTCCATGATGCCGCTTTCCTCGGTGAGCTCCACCAGCGGCATCCACATGGTGATGCTGTGCTGCGTGTCCAAGGGCCAATAATACTGGTCCTGATGCCACGGCGTGATTCCTCCGCCGGCTTCCTTGTACAACGCCTGATCGTGGTAAAGACGAGTTCCGCTAACTCCCATGAGCTCGGCTGCGACCTTTGCAAAGCGCCGTGCCATCACCCAACGCCGTACCGTCTGGTCGCGCTCCCACAAGTTGATGGTCTGCAAGAAGGCCTTTCCATAGGTGTCTCGTTCCTCCAGAGGGCGGCGCTCGCCATTCAGGCGCTGCACGGCATTCGCCAGGATCGGTCGATACTGAGCGACCTCTTCTCGGCTGGCCACGCCGCGCAGCACGACCCACCCATTTTGCTGAAAATGGGCGGGCGCGTCGTCGGGCAAAACATAGGCGTTGTACAGATCGGGCAGCTCCCCAGGGGACACTCGCGCATTGTCGCCGCGGGGAGCGGCGGGCTGGTGGTTGGCGGTTTCCATCGTCATGCGCGGAATTTAGGCTGGAGAGGCCAGGCGGGCCCGGACGGGTTTGACGAAGGCTGACACTATTTTAACCTAAGGGTCAGTGCGCCCGGTCCGCGAAAGCTTGGTACCCAGCGCGGAAGAGTCCTTCCGCTTTTCGGAGTTCAGCGTCAAACGATTCGATGCGCCCTGGCATTTCCACCCGGAATACGAGCTGACGCTGATCGTAACCGGGCGCGGCGTCCGCTGGATCGGGGATCACGTGGGTCGTTTTTCGGATGGGGACCTGGTCTTAGTGGGCTCGAACTTGCCGCATTGTTGGCTCAACGACCACTGGCGCTCCACCAAGCTGGCGCACGCGGTGGTGGTGCAGTTCCGCGATGACTTCTTGGGCGAACCTTTTTTCTCTCGACCGGAGCTGGCAGGGATCCGCCGCCTTATGGTTCGCTCTTCGCGGGGCCTCCGATTCCGCGGGGTGCAGCGCGACAAGATTGCAGCCGAGCTTCGACAGCTCGCCGACGCTCGCGATGGCTGGCGACTGGTGAAAGTCTTGTCCGCTTTACAGCTCTGCTCCGAGGCGGACGCGGTGGATACGTTGTCCAGCGCCGGATACCAGCCGCGGCTCAACGATCAGGACGCGTCGCGTCTGAACCGCACCTATCGGTACCTCTTCGAGCATCTCGAGGAACCGGTCCGATTGGAACAAGTGGCAAAGGTGGCGCACATGACGCCGCAGGCGTTTTGTCGCTACTTCAAACAGCATTCCGGCAAAACCCTGACTTCTGCGCTGAACGAGCTCCGAATCGCCAATGTTTGCCGGCTCCTGCTGGAGAGTGACGCCAGCATTTCGCAGGCGTGCTATTCCAGCGGGTATAACAACTTGACCCACTTCAACCGACAGTTCGTGCGCCGCATGGGCATCACACCCAGCGGCTATCGACTACGCCACCAGACCGCCGCGCGCACGGTACCGGCCGCCCGCCGGCCGGAACCATTTGAGAGAACTACATGAGCGACACCAAGTACGATTCCATCATCATCGGCGGCGGCCCGGCGGGCTCGACCTTGGCAACGCGCCTGGCGCAAGCGGGCCACCGGGTGCTGGTGCTGGAGCAGGAGCGTTTTCCGAGGTTTCACATTGGTGAATCGCTTTTGCCGTGCTCGATGCCGCTGTTCGAGCGGCTCGGCGTGCGGCACAAGCTCGACCAGGCGGGCTTCTTGCCCAAATACGCAGCCGAGTTCGTGACCGGCGACGCAGCGCTTTATCGACGTTACGCGTTTGCAGACGGTGTAGTGGATGGGCCTCCTTCCGCCTACGAAGTCGATCGCTCCGAGTTCGATGCGGTGCTACTGCGGCATGCTGCAGAGAGTGGAGCTGAAGTTATCCAGGGCGTTCGCGTGACGCACTTTTCGATCGATGCCCACCGTGGAGTGGAGGTAACCGTGCGCGAGGTGCCGGAGGCGGGCGCGCAAGCGAGCGATGGTGCAGGCCCGCGCGGGACGGAGCGGAGGTTTTTTGGCGAAATACTGGTCGATGCCAGCGGGCA
>DASXTY010000412.1:0-6447 GCA_036505155.1 Polyangiaceae bacterium
GTATTGCCCTCGCGATGCCGGCTGACGGACGCATCGTTGCCTGCGACGTCAATGAAGAGTGGACTCGAGTTGCGCGTCGCTACTGGAAGGAGGCGGGCGTTGCCGACAAAATCGAGCTCCGGCTCGGACCGGCACTTTTGACGCTCGATGAGCTCATCCAAAAGGGCCAAAGCGGAAAATACGACTTTGCCTTCATCGACGCGGACAAGTCCAATTACGACGGCTACTACGAGCGGTGTCTGGTTCTGCTTCGGCGGGGCGGCGTCATCGCCGTCGATAACGCGTTGTGGGGTGGGTCGGTGGCGGACCCCGCGCAAACAGATTCGGATACCGCCGCGATCCGCGCGCTGAACGCCAAGGTGCAGGGCGATGCGCGCGTCAGCATGAGCCTTTTGCCCATCGGCGATGGGTTGCTGCTGGCGCGCAAGCGCGGTTAGTCGGACGTCTTTCCGTACGGTCTGATATACACGTCGTCGCCCGGCTCCAGATACCCTTTTGAAGCGTCCGGATCGGTGCCGTGCACCGGGATCACTGCTCGGCAGTCCGCGCGAGCCAGCTGGATCCGGCCTTGTCGCACGTCGTCTTCCGCGTGGCCCCAGGGCAAAAGTGAATTCATGCTCATGTAGTGATTCACCAGAGCGCGCCGGAAGACGCGGCTCCGATTCAGGCGCGAGCGGTGCAAAAGGTAGCCGTTGAAGAAGACCACGTCGCCTGCCTCAACCTCAACCGGCACTTCACCGGTGGAATCAAAGCCGTAGGCCTCGGTGGCAAAATCGAACTCATCGGGGCGGTTGTGCGCTCGGACGGGATACAGGTAGCCGCGCCGGTGCGACCCCGGCAAAACGAACAGACACCCATTTTCGACCGTGGCTGCGTCGATGGCGATCCACACCCCGATGAGCGATCGATCCCGGGTTGGAATGTAATGTTCGTCTTGATGCCAAGCTTGACCTGGCAGGCCAGGCGGTTTGACGAACAACATGGACTGCATGCATTTGACACCCCCGTCCCACCATCCAGTGGCTAGGTGCGCCGCGGTGATCTTGGAAAGATAGTCAACCAACCCCGGATGATCGATGAACTTGCGAATGACCGGGCTCAGGCCGTGAGGCTGGTGAACGCAGAGCAAGCTCCCCAGCACTTCTTCGTCGCTCAGCCCGGCCGGGCTCGGCGCGAGCGAGCGGCTGGGGTATTTGCCACGGGCCAGATCGACAGTGTCGCGTTTGAGCTCCTCGAGCTCCTCCGGGCCGACTAGCGACGGAACCACCAGGTAACCCTGGTCCACGAACTGGCAGATCTGCTCAGAAGTAACCCGGGGCCGAAGGGGGATCGGCGCTTTGGCTACCGCTGTGAGTTGGGCCATTTTGTACCTCGACTGGACCTTTGTCGGAAAATCTTGAGAGGCGCTCCCCTCGGATCCATAGCCCTCGGGGTGCCTCGCAGCCATGGCTGGGTTTACCAAATACATGACAAAAAGTAATATATCGGGATGCGTCTGAACCTGGCTTCCCTGGATGGCACCCGATTTTCGTTCGACCGGGTGTCGCTCGCCAGCTACCCCCCGGGAGCGACCTTCGGGCCGCGGACCGCGCGCGACTACGAGTTCGTCTGGATCGAAGAGGGGGACGCAATTTGGGAGGCCGATGGAGTGCAGCACGACGTCCCCGCCGACACTTTGCTCCTGTCGCGCCCCAAGATGCGCGATTTTTTCATCTGGGACCCTCGTCGTTTTACCCGTCACGGCTATTTACACTTTCGCATCGTTCGACGGGGGGGCTTACCTCCCGAGAGCGCGTGGCCACTGAAACAGGCGCTCGGACACGGCGATATCGTGCGGCCTCTGTTTCGACATCTGGCATGGCTTGCGGCGCAGCCGCGCCCGGAGGCCGGCGTGCTCTGTCAAGGCGTCTTGCGGCAGATTCTGCTCTTGTTCATCACCGGCGCTTGCGGCACGATCGACACTGGACCGGCGGACGAGTCCCCCATCGTGGACCAAACCATGCGCTTCGTGCGCGACCGTTGGGCCAAAGGAGCGTTCGTTCAGCCGTCGCTCAACGAGCTCGCGCGCGCCGCCGCGGTGAGTCGCGGGCACTTGGTCCGCGTGTTTCGCGAGCAGCTTGGCGTGACGCCGGCCGAGGCTCTGCGCCTGCTACGGCTCGACCACGCCGCCACCCTCTTGGCCCGAAGCAACCTGCGTATCTCGGAAATCGCAGATCAAACTGGCTTTATTAGCGCGTTCCATTTCTCTCGGGCCTTTCGGTTGGTCTATGCCAGCTCGCCCCGCGCGTTTCGACAAGAAGTCGCGGCTGGATACGCCATCCCCCCCATCCGATTCCTGCGAGTTCGGGAGCTCGCGGATCGATTGCTGCAAGGCGCAGGCAGGTAGCCGACGGCAGACGGAGCGCGTAACTCTGCCGCCCCGCCCGGCATAAGCCGAGTGTTTGCTGCCAGTCCGGTCTAAGCTGGCCCAGTGCGCAGCGACGAGGAGCTCATGGAAGCCCATGTGGCAGGCGACGCGACAGCGTTTGCAGAGTTGTTCGAGCGCTATGCGCCGGTGCTGCTCCGCGCCATGGCGCGGCAGCTGCACACGCCCGAGGAGGCTCGCGACTTGGTGCAGCAGACGTTCCTACAACTCCACCGCGCTCGCAATGACTTTCGGCTCGGTGCAAAGCTTCGTCCCTGGCTCTTCACCATCGCGTTCAACCTGAAGCGCGAACACTTTCGTAGGACCGCGCGCCGTCGCGAGGCGTTGGGGCCGCTCCACGCGGACCAGGAACCATCCCAGGAGCCCCTCGATCCCGTCACCCATGACCAGGTTCAGGCGCTAAAAGGTGCGCTGGCCCAGCTGCCCAGGGCACATCGTGAAGTCATCGAGCTGCACTGGTTCGACGGATTGTCATTCGCGGAGGTCGCGCCCGTGGTGGGGGCGAGCGTCAACGCGGTAAAAGTGCGCGCGCATCGCGGCTACCGGAGGCTGCGAACGATCCTCGGCGAGACCGAATCGGCGGCAAATCGGAGCTCGGGGAGCTTCAAGTGACAGCCCCCGCTTCGCCGTCTCCGAACCGTGGGAGGAAACCATGAAGCGCTCGGATAGCGAATCGCGCCTCGGCCTTAACGATCCGGATGCGTCGCTGCGCGCCGAAGACCCCGGCCTTGCTTCTCTACTCGACTCGTCAAGCGAGGTACCCCGAGCTTCGCTCGATGCGATGCATCGTGACCTCGCACACAGCCTGGCCCGCGAAAGCGGCCCTCGGGCGTGGCTTTCGAGCCGCCCCACCTGGCTTCGTGGGCTTTGCGTGGGGCTGGCGGGATTGGTAGTCATCTTATGGCAGTTCTTTTTCTCTCTGCGAGCCGACTTCAATGCGTATCCCGGCTCGGCCCTGTGGTTGGCGCTGTTTTCGTTCGGGACCGCGTTCGTGCTGGCCCTGACCGTCGTTTTGTGGCCCGTACAGCGCCCGGCGCTGCCCGAGTGGTTGGCCCCCGCCGCGCTCGCGCTTTCGCTCGCACTCCCGATTGCCTGCTGTTTCAGTAAAGTTCACACAGGCCATCCCGCATCGCTCGTCGGCGAAGGCGAGAACTTCCTGAGGCTCGCCGCGAATTGCTTCGCCTACGGCTTGGTTATGGCCGCCCCGGCGCTCGCACTGCTGTACGTCCTGGATCGACGTTCCAATCCCAGGCGATGGTCTCTTCCGATGGTCGCCTCGATCGGCGGCCTAACCGCCAATTCGGCGCTGTTCATCCATTGCTCCTCCACCCGGCCCGTACATCTTTTCTTCGGCCACGCATCGGTGAGCATCGCTCTTGCGCTGGCCTACGCGCTGGTGGCCGCCGTGGCGTTCTCGGCATGTCGCCAATGAGGCGCGGCGGCTCGGGCGGCTGGAGCCGCAAATTCGGTGCTGGGACTGGCGGTCGGCCGCCGCACGCCTTAGATACAGAGCGCCCGAAAACCAAACCTCAGGGAGATTAAGCATGTGGATGTATCAAGTGACGGTCCCGCAGTTTAAGCAGATGCTCGTGAACCTGGATAGTTGGCTCGGCAAGGCGGTGGCCTACGCCGACTCGAAAAAATTCGACCCCAACACTTTGCTCAACGCTCGTCTGGCACCAGACCAGTTTGCTTTCGCGCGGCAGGTGCAATCCACCTGCGACCAAGCCAAGTTTACTGTAGCGCGCCTCACCGGTAAGGAAGCCCCCAGCCATCCCGACACCGAGCAAACCATCGATCAGCTGCGCGCTCGCGTTGGGGCTGTCATCAGCTACCTCGACACATTTCAGCCTAACGATTTCAACGGCGCCGACGAGCGACCCATCGAGCTCCCCCGAACGGATAACAAGGTCATGCTGGGGCGTGACTATTTGATTCAGCGTCAGCTACCAAACTTCTACTTTCACGCCACTACCACCTACGCAATTTTGCGCCACAACGGGGTCGACCTGGGCAAGCGCGACTTCATCGGATCGCTCAACATTCGGGATCGTTAACCGGACCGCTGGTTGACAAGAACAGTGCCCAACTCCACCCTGCCCGCCGTGGAACACGACCAATGGCCCGCGCTGGTACTCGCGGACTGGGAGCCGACGTACCAAACGCTTCATCGCTGGACTCAGATCGTTGGAAAGGTGCAGCTCGCACTGGCTCCCCGGCTGAATCATTGGTGGCACGTGACGCAGCGAGTGACCTCGCGGGGCCTGACAACGGGAACGTTATGCGGCGAGCATCATCTCGCCATGACGTTCGATTTTGTCGAGCATCGCCTGGTCGCGGAAACACGCAACGGGGGAGCCGAATCGTTTGCGCTTGAGCCGATGACCGTCGCTGCCTTCTATGCGCGGGTGCTCGAGAAACTGAAGCGTTTGGGAGTCGATGTTCGCATCTGGCCGGTCCCGGTCGAAGTGAAGGACCAGACGCCGTTTCCCAAGGATACCCATCACGCTTTTTATGATCGCGCATCGGTGGAGGGCTTTCATCGCGCGCTTTTAGCTGTCAATCGCGTCTTTGACACCCATCGCGGCCGCTTTTTTGGTAAGAGCAGCCCGCCGCATTTTTTCTGGGGCGCCTTCGACCTGGCGGTGACGCGGTTCTCCGGCCGGCGCAATCCATCCCCTCCCCAAGACGCCGTGATGGGCCCGGCGTATTCGCACGAGGTCATCAGCCATGGCTTTTGGCCGGGCGGAGACTTTGCCGACCGGGGCCGCGTGGAGGAAGCGGTATTTTACGCTTACGCAATACCCGAGCCCCCGCCGTTCCGAAGTGCGCCGGTCGAACCGAAGTCAGCGAAATACGACCCAACCTTCGGCGAGTTCTTCCTGCCATACGAGGCGGTGCGGACCGCCAGTGATCCCGAATCCACGCTGCTCTCCTTCATGGAAACCACCTACCTTGCAGCGGCGCGGTCCGCGGACTGGGCGATCGAAGACCTTGCGGCAGAGTGATCCTTCATGGAGGGTGAAGGATCATCGACCTCACCACGAAACAATCCGCGTTACCTGCCCCGCCTTGGCGGTAATTCCCACATCCGCGGACACTTCAAGCCCGTTGCGACGGTATACGACTCGGTCGACGGCAAGCGATCCCTCGATTATCCGTAGGCTGATGTTTCGTTTATCGCGACGGACGGTGCCCCAGCCGGTGGCAGCGGTGAGAAACCCGCGTTGGCGCCCGTCAAATTTGGGTAAAAACCAGAGCGTCCGCTGCGCTCTCGAGTAGCGCAGGCCCGTGTAGGAAGCGAGCAGCACCCAGCTCGACATGGCGCGGGCGTAGAAGTTACCGCACTCGTATTCATTGAAGGGATTGCGCGCCCGGCCATCGTAGCGGCTACGCGCAGCGCGCACGATGGTCAGGCCTTCATCCATGAGCCCTTCCTCGAAAAGGTGCGAGGCTACCTGATATTCGATTCCAGTCCACACCTCGTCGGAATAGATGAACGGCAAAGTGGGCTTTCCGCCGCGAGGCCAGGAACACAAAAGCAGGCCTGCCTCGCGCCCCACGGCGTAACCCGGGCGCTGCAGGCAAGCGTGGTCGGAGAGGTCCTGGCGAAAGTTGTGCTTGAAGATAGCTTTGAGTGTGCTCTTTACGTGTTTCCTGTCGAGCGGTGTATCTACACCGTAGATACGCGCCATCCACGCGCCGATCACGCCGTCCGAGAGGCATCCGCTGCCATATTGGTAGTTTGGACCTTCGCGCCGCTCGAGGGCCAGCCCCTCGTCCCATTCCCGATCAGTGCTCTCGAGCTTTCGCAGGAAGGATTGATCGCGGAGCTTGTCGTACATCACCTTCTGCTGGAAGTATTCGCCGTTATAGAGCTCCCGGTCCATGTAGCGCGCGGATTTTTCCGCTAGCTCTTGGTATTCGGCGGCGTCTTGGTGGTGACCTAGCTCTCGCGCCATCAGCGCCATGGCGGAGAGCGCGCCGAGGTAGATGCTGGTGCACATACCATCCGGTCCCCA
>DASXTY010000413.1:0-10063 GCA_036505155.1 Polyangiaceae bacterium
TGGGACGGATCGGACGCCATGACATTGGGCACGAACAGCGTGGGAACCGGGAGCGGGGCGGGGGTAACACAGGCTTGGCCGTCGCTCTGGCGAGCACCCAGGGTTCCGAGCTCGTACACGAAAGATCCGTCGATGCACACGTGCCGCTCCGTCTCGCAACGCAGATTGGCCGAAATGGCACAATCGATATCGGCGGTGCACGGTATCAGACACAGGTCGAATGACGTCGTCGCACCCTGAACGATGATCGGAAATTCTACGCATGTGCCCGGCGAAGGGCATCGTTTATCGAAGCAAATCTTGGAGCAAAATCCCCGAGATGCTTCTTGACCCGGAAGGCACAGGCCGTCCGTCCCGCAATCCCCATCCACAGAGCAAGCGGAACCGACAGGCACCGAGCCGGCGTCGAGACTCCGGGAGCCATCATTAGCTGGTGCCTGCGCATCCGCGACCCGGCCATCCTGCCGGGGGGTCCCCGCATCGACGGCTCCTTTGTCACCCAAGGGCTCGCTCTCGCAACCCCACATCGGTCCCAGCACCAAAAGCAAAGCGCTGCTTGCGCGCGCTCCGGGAAGATGGAAGAAGCTCGCCACCGGGAAGCCGAGCGTACCCTGTCGCTTGGTGTTCAGCCACACGGTCGACGCACTATCCGGTTGCGCCGACGCTACTCGAACAGCCGCAATTGACCACCGCGCCCAGGCCGCCGAAACGGGGTGGGCGAAAGAGACTCGGGCCGCCGCTCGGCGAGCCCCAGCCGGGCCGCAGTCGTTTCGAAGACGCGCCCGATGGCCTCGGCATAGTGTCCCTGCCCCCGCATGCGATCGAAAAACCGGGGATCGTTGAGCTCCCCTCCCCGCATCTCGCGGATTCGCGCCAGAACTTTGTCCGCCGCAAGCGGCTGCGCCCGTCGTAACCGCTCTGTGAATATCTCCTTAACGCACCCGGGCAGCCTGAGCATGATGAGCGATGCGGAGCGAGCGCCGGCTTCGGCTGCGGCTTCCAGAATGTGCGGGATATCCCGATCGGAAAGCGCCGGGATCACGGGCGCGACATTTACGGTAACGTAGATCCCCGCTTGGCTCAGCCGCCGCACCGTGAGCATGCGGCGCTGCGGCGTCGCTACTCCGGGCTCGAGCGCACGGGCATGCTCCGCGTCCCAAAACGGGATGCTGATGGACACGCCAACCTGGGTGACCTTTCTGAGCTCCAGCAGAAGATCCAGGTCGCGCTCGACCAGCGGCGCCTTGGTAATGATGTGCACCGGGTTTCGGTATTCCGCCATCACCTTGAGACAACGGCGGGTTAGCTCATAGCTCGCCTCGAGCGGCTGATAGGAGTCCGTGTTGCCGCTCACCAGCACCAGCTCACCCTTCCAGGAAGGCCGCTCGAAGGCTTGACGAAGGAGTTCAGGCGCGTCGGGCTTCACCATGATCCGACGCTCGAAATCGCTGCCCGCGCCAAAGCCCCAATATTGATGCGAGGGGCGGGCGTAGCAGTAAGCGCAGCCGTGGTAGCAACCCCGATACGGGTTCAAGCTCCAGCGAAACCCGAGATCCGGACTGTGGTTCTCAGTGAGGACGCCCTTCGACTGGTCCTCATAGACGGTGAGCCCGAGGGAGGGCGGGTCGCCGAGGTAATCGGTGAAGCGCGATTCCCAGGGATTTGGAGGGTTATGGATGGGAAGCGGTCGCACCGGCCAGGGAAGTCATTATACTGAACATTAGTTCAGATATGTCAAGCGCGCCGCCTTTTTCGGGCCCGGCGATGGTGAAAACCGCCCGACCAGCTGGCACATCGTTGGTGTGCAAGCTATGGGAAGGACTCGGGTGATCGGCCAGCACACCATCGACCGCGTCCGTCAGGGTACGGCTCTGGTCGAGCTCATCGGCGAAACCGTTCGGCTGCAGAAGCGTGGGCGCAGCTACGTCGGTTTGTGTCCATTCCACAAGGAAAAGACTCCGAGCTTTCACGTTAGCGAAGAGCGCGGCCTGTTCCATTGCTTTGGGTGCGGAAAGTCGGGCGATGCCATACAGTTTCTCGAGCAGAGCGCGGGTATGAGCTTTGTCGAGGCAGTTCGGGCGTTGGCGGAACGCGCGGGGATCGAGGTCGAGGAATCGCTGGATGAAGCCAGCAGGAAGCAGCAGGCAGAGCTCAGGCGCAGGCGACAAGAGCTCTATGAAGCAACCGAAGCTGCTGCCCAATTTTTCGATCGCATGCTGCGCGAGCATCCACTTCGCCGGCACGCTCAAGCCGAGCTCGAGCGGCGCGCGCTGTGGCCGGGAGCCAACTCCGGTGCGAGCGCTGAAGCCTTGCAAGCGTTCCGCATAGGTTACGCTCCGTACGGTTGGGAGAGCCTCTGCAGTTGGCTGCGAACCACGGGAGTCAGCTTGCAGGCGGCAGAGCGAGTAGGGCTGGTCGCTCAGCGGCGGAGCGGTGGAGGCTATTACGACAGTTTCCGTCATCGGTTGATGTTCGCGGTAATTGACCTTCGCGGGCGGGTGGTCGGCTTCAGCGGTCGTGCCTTGGAAGAGCCGAGCGAACCGGAGCTTCGCGAGCTCAAGCTGCAACCGATGTCATCCAAATCGGCACCGGCCGCTGGCGACGGGAACAGCGCCGAAAGGCTGGCGCCGAAATACGTCAATTCATCTGAGTCGCCGATTTACAAGAAGCGCGAAATCGTGTTCGGCTTGTATCAGGCGCGTCAGCAGTTGAGCGCGGGGGCCGAGTGCGTGTTGGTGGAAGGCAACTTCGACGTGGTCAGCTTGCACGCGCACGCCATGAAAAATACGGTGGCGCCGCTGGGCACCGCCTTTACGCTAGAGCAAGCCAAGCAGCTCAAACGCTTTACACCGAACATCACGCTGCTCTTCGACGGCGACGATGCGGGTCGTCGCGCCGTGCGAGCTGCGCGCGATGTGTGTCGCGATGCGGGACTCTTGGCCAAGGTAGCAAGCTTGCCGCAAGGCACTGATCCGGACGAGTTCTGTCGCCGGCGTGGAGCGGACGCAGTGGGTCGCTTGATTGGCGCCGCACAGGGGCTTCTCGAATATCTGATCGATAGCGCACTCGAAACCGGCACCGGCGACGGCGGCGCGCAGTCGTTAGCCACCAAGGTGCGGGAAGTCACCGAGCTCCTGAAGAGCGAAAATGACCCGGCGGTGCAGGCCCTGGCGGAACAGCATGCCGACGCCGTAGTGGCGCGGCTTGGGGTTGCAGACGCGCGAAGCTTTCGAGAGCTGGCCGCCAGCGTTCGGCTGGCGCTGAGCAAGGGCGGAGCCCCGCCCCCCGGCGCCGGCGTCGCCGCCGCGCGGACGGAACCGCCTGCTCGGGCCCGCTCGCCAGACCGGCGTCCGGACATTGCCCCGGAAATCGTGGGGGCCCTTTTGGACTATCCCGAGCTCATCGATTCGCCGGAAATGGTCGAGGGCGCGGCCCTTATCGAAGGGGATCTGGCGGCCGTTATTGCTGCGTTGCGTCAGGCGACCACCATAGAAGCTTCCCTTCTGAGCGAACAAATCCTTGCGAAGTTGCCGCCATCGATCCATGCATTCGCCCTCGCCCGACTGGCCGCCCCCCGGCACGCGCGGCGCGAAGACGCCATGGCTGAGCTCCTCGCCAATGTAAAAAAGTTGAAGCAGCTCGAGCTTTTGCGTCAAGAGTCGCTAGCTGTCAGAGAGTTGCAACGAGTGGCAAAACTGGGAGATTTCGAACAGGAGGCGATGCTCTTGCGCGAGCAAATGGCGCGCGCACGGGCACGTCATGGTCTCGAAGAGAGGTAGTGGTGGGATCTAAAAAACTTACCGAACGCGTTGCTCCGGAGAAAAATCACGATGTGTCTTCGAAGAAAGCCCCGGCCGTGAAGAGCAAGCCGAAGAATCACGAACCGACCAGCGAGAGCCGGCCCTCGATCCAAAAATCGAGCGGCGACGTCCGGCCTTCCACCAACAAGCCGGCCGTCGAAAGCCGAGCCGAGAACAAGAAGGCGAGCGGTGATGGCCGGCAGGCGGTGAGCAAGGTGAACAACGGATTGAACGCCAGTCCAGAAGAACCCGTCGCCTCGCCGTCCCAGGCAAAGGAAAAGGATTCCAAAGAAAAAGCGCCGGCCACCTCAGCGTCAAAAACCAACGGCAAAGCAAAACAGCAGCTCATCACGCTGGGCAAAAGCAAAGGGTTTTTGACTTACGATGACGTGCACGAAGCGCTACCGCCCGAAGAAGTTGGAGCGGAGCAAATAGACGATGTGCTCAGCGCGCTCGACGACGAGGAGATAGAAGTCGTCGACGATGCCAGCAACATCAAAATTGCTCCACGCCGGGTGGCGGAAGACGAGCTCGCCACTTCCGGCAAGGCTGCTGCAAAGCCCGAGCCCGATGAGCCGGGTGAACCAACCGGGTCGGCCCCTCCGGCACGCCTGGGGGAGGAAGATTATTACAAGAGTAACGACCCTGTGCGCATGTACCTGCGCAAAATGGGAAGCGTGGCGCTCCTCACTCGCGAAGGCGAGGTGGAGATCGCCAAGCGCATCGAAGAGGGAGAAAACGAGGTCCTGGCTGCCATCTTGTCGAGCCCCATCGCTGTGCGCGAAATCATCGATATCGGAGAGCGGCTACGGGTCCACAAGATCCGTGTCAAGGAAATCGTGCGCGACGCGGAAGACGAGGAGCACGAGTTCGACGCGGAGGAAGCCGATCGTCGAATCATCCGCCTCATCGATCGGGTCAAGCGCCTGGACAAGCGCAACGCTGAGCTCGCAGAAGAAAGAAAGGGCAGCCCCGAGCCTCGTCGGAAGCAGATCGATAAGGACGCCTACGACAACCGCAAGGAGATGGTGAAGACGCTCCAGGAAATGCGTCTCAATAAGAAAACCGTCGATCGGATCGTAACCAAGCTGAAGAGCATGATCGAGCGCGTGCACCGCGCCCAGGGCAAAGCACTCGCGCTCGAGAGGCAAACCGGGACCTCCAAGGCGGAGCTCAAGAAATTACTCCGCGAAGCCAAAGAAGACCCCCAGGCGGAGAAAGCGCTCGCCCGAAAGCTGGGTGTCGGTCAGGTGGATCTGGATCGCATGGACCAGGCGCTGCGCAGCGCCCACCGCGGCGTGCGGCGCGTGGAAGAAGAACTGAACATCGACGTCGGCGAGATGCTCAGGACCTACAACTCGATTCGGGCCGGGGAGCGCAAAGCCGACCGAGCCAAGGCCGAGCTGGTGGAAGCCAACTTGCGACTGGTGGTCTCGATCGCCAAGAAATACACCAATCGAGGTTTGCAATTTTTGGACCTGATCCAGGAAGGCAACATCGGCTTGATGAAGGCGGTGGACAAGTTCGAATACAAGCGAGGTTACAAGTTCAGTACCTATGCCACCTGGTGGATCCGGCAGGCGATCACGCGCGCGATTGCTGATCAGGCGCGAACCATCAGGATCCCCGTCCACATGATCGAAACCATCAACAAGCTGATCCGCACCTCGCGTTACCTGGTGCAGGAATATGGTCGAGAGCCGACGCCGGAAGAGATCGCCGAGAAGATGGAGCTGCCGCTGGACAAGGTGCGCAAAGTGCTGAAGATCGCCAAAGAACCGATAAGTTTGGAGACTCCGATCGGGGAGGAAGAAGACAGCCATCTTGGCGACTTCATCGAAGACAAGAGCGTGGTCTCCCCCTCGGAGGCGGTTATCAACATGAACTTGAGCGAACAGACGCGCAGAGTCTTGAAAACGCTCACCCCCAGGGAGGAAAAAGTGCTCCGGATGCGCTTCGGGATCGGGGAAAAGAGCGACCACACCCTGGAAGAAGTGGGGCAGGATTTCGAGGTGACCCGAGAGCGCATCCGGCAAATCGAGGCCAAAGCGCTGCGCAAGCTGCGCCACCCCAGCCGCTCGAAGCAGCTGAAGAGCTTCATCGAAGGCTGATGCGGATTGCGACGGGGGCGGCCCCGGCGAGGCCCGAATACTCCCCATTTCCCGGTGAATATCCGCGAACCAGGGACCGTCAGAACCTTGGTGCACCCGCCGACTGGCGTCGAGCGGCTGGCCGGGCCCGTCGAAAGGGCGCGGCCCGCCCCGGCGCTTGACGGCGAGCGCCGGCCAGTGACAGAAGTATCCCCGACCGGGGAGCGGAAGTTCGCCATGAGACCAGCAGGGAGCCGACCGATGCAGAGAATTCGTCAAAACACCAAGCGACTGCTTTTGTTGCCAGCGTTGCTCGGAGCGGGGGTTCTGGCCGGCTGTGGCGGCCCCATCACCTTCAACGGGCAGAGCAACATCGCAGTGGCGGGCGATTTGCCGCCGCCCCCCCCTCCCCCACCGCCGCCGCCGCCGCCACCCAAGGTGGAAGAGCCTCCGAAACCCCCGCCGCGTGTGGAAGTGGGTGACGACAAGATAACCATCCACGAGAAAATTCAGTTCGACTACAACAAGGCGACGATCAAGGAGGTCTCCTTCAGTCTGATGAACGAGATCGCGGACGTCATCAAAAAGAATCCGCGGATCAAGAAGATCTCCATCGAAGGGCACGCAAGCTCGGAAGGCGACCCGAAGCACAACTTGAAGCTATCCGATGAACGCGCCAAATCGGTGATGGACTACTTGGTTAAAAAAGGCGGCGTTGACAAGGAGCGGCTTACCGCCAAGGGCTTCGGCAGCACCAAGCCCATCGCCAGCAATGACACTCCCGAGGGCAAGGAAAAGAACCGGCGTGTCGAATTCGTAATTCTGGAGCAGGAATACACGAAGCAAAAGGTGGAAATCGACCCGACCACCGGGAAAAAGAAGGTCATCGAAGAAACCAAAGCTACCGATAAAGCCCCGGAGGCCGCACCCGCGCCGGACGCCGGCAAGGCTCCCGCAACCGGCACCAAAGCGCCGGCCCCCAAAGCGCCAACCGGTAGCACGCCCACGCCGCCAAAGAAATAACGAGCAGGAGAGACGCGTCATGGTCAAATGGTTCTCGGAGCATTTACAGCTTGGTTTTTTCGCTCTTCTCAGCGCCGCAACCGGCTGCAGCTACTACGCGCGTGGCCCCGAAGATTACCGGGATGACACCAAAACGCTTCTGGACTCCAAAAATCCGGACATCAAAAAGTGCTACGACGAGGCATTGAAGAAAGATCAAAACCTCAAAGGCACCGTTACCGTTCACTTTACCGTGAAGAGCGAGACCGGAAAGATCGAAGACGCCGCCGCAGTGAAGGAGCAAAGCACCGCACCGGAGCCGCTCCAGAACTGCGTGGTGCAAGCCGTCAACGGCTTGACCCTGGCGCCGCCCGACAAACGCGACGGCCTCGCCACCTTCGTGTACGAGTTCACCATCAATCCGGCGCCGCCTCCCCCGGCCGCTCCGGCTGCAGCGCCAGCAGCTCCGGGCACACCGTCCGCACCCGCCGCAAAACCCGCCGGTTGAGAGGGCTCCGCCCTAATCCCCGCCTCTAATCCCCGCTCCAGGGGCGCCCAAGCCGCTTCAATGCAGCGATGGCTTCGGCCCGATAGGGAGAGTCGTGCGGTCCAAGTCGCAAGAATTGTTCCCAATGGGTAATGGCTTCAGGCCGCTTTCCCAGGGCGCGGGCCAACATGTGGTGTGCTTCCCAGAGCCACGCCGGGCGTGGCTCTGCGGTTTGACCGAGCTCGATGGCCTTGCTGAGGTGTGATCGTCCCGCTTCGTCACGACGATTGGCCACCAGCAGCCGGCCATAGCGAAATTGCCAGGTTGCATTTTCGCCGTCGGCTGTAACCGCTTGCTCCCATTCGAGCATTGCCTGGTCTTCCATTCCCAGATCGTAATATGCATCCGCCAGGGTGGCGTGCGCTTCGAATCGGGTGGGCCTGAGCTCGAGAGCCTTCTTGAAGTCCGAGACTGCATCGCGCACCGCTCCCTGCCGCGCTCTTAAAACGCCGCGCTGCCAATAAGCGTCGGCCAGCCCGCGGTCGAGCTCGATGGCTTTGCCCAGAGCCTTGTCCGCCTTTGCGACGTGACCCGCCTCGTTGGCCGCCCACCCTACGTAAAGATAATATTCCGGATGATTGACATCGAGCTCCACCGCCCGCTCCAGCATGCGTTCCGCTTCGGCGAGGTTTTTGCCTTCTACCAGCAGCGCGCGCCCTAAACAGTGATTGGTCTCAGCCGAATCGGCACGCTCCAACAGTACCTTGCGCAAGAGGTCGGCGGCTTCTTTACCCCTTCCGGACGACACCTTGCCGCAGCCAACCTTGAGCATCAGGTCCAAGTCGTTGGGTGCTTTGGCGAGCGCCGCTTCGTAAGCCTTGAGCGCTTCTTCGGTGCGACCCGACTGCTCGTACAAGAGCCCCCGTTCCAGAGCCAGCCCGGGCAAGTCGCGATCGACTTGAGCCACTTCGTCGAACACCTTGCCCGCCAGATCGAACTTTCGGTCTCGGCGCAACACGACACCGAGCTGAAACTTCGTGCCGATGTCTTTGGGGTCGAGGTTCAGGGCTTGTTGGTATTCGTCGAAAGCCTGCTGGTAGCGCCCCTGCGTGAGCGCCAGCTCGCCCAGGGCCTTATGAATGGCGGGCGAGTCCGGAAGCTTGTCCCGGGCGTCGGACAGCGTCGCGCGTGCCTCTTCAGAACGGTCCTGCTGATTCAAAAGCGCGGCCAGCCCCACATACGCATCCACCACCGACGGGTGCAGATTTCCGAGCTGGATTGCAGCGCGATATGCCTGCTCCGCGCCTTCTCGATGACCGCGCGCTTGCTCCACCCGCCCCAGTCAATACAAAACCAACATGGACTCTGGGTTTGACTGGCGCAGCTTCTGCAGCATGGCGTTTGCGTCCTCCAGTCGCTCCAGCGCAAACTTGCTCTTGGCCGCACCGACCTTGGCCAATAGATCGTCAGGGTCGGCCAAGCTGCACGCTTCGAATCGCGCCAGAGCTTCCGAATAACGCCCCGCCTGGTAGAGAACATTTCCCATACCCAAGAGAGCGCGCGCAGCTCGGGGGTTCAGTGCGAGAGCTTCCCCATAAGCGGCCTCGGCTCGCGACACGCGGGAGCGCGCCAGGTGAATGTCCCCGAGCAGGCTCTGCGCCTCCACCACCGAGTCGCGGCTGATGAACCGGGGGTTTTTTGGCACACCCTCCAGCATCTTCAAAGCGGTCGCTTCGTCTTGCCGCGCTTCCCAGAGGATGCGCGCCAGTAATATCTCCGCATCGATGTGTTGGGGGCTGCGCTGCAGCGTCGCGCGCGCACGGGCTTCGGCGGCGTCGGGTCGCCCAGCGGCATATTCTGCGCGCGCCAGCCCGAATGCGGTCCGCGCGCCGGGCTCGAGCTGCGCCGCTGCCTGCCAAGCCTCGAGAGCCGCTTCCGGTTGGTGAGCTCGCAGCACCACCTCGGCGCGCACCACGTGCACATCGATATTGCGCGGGTCCTTGCGCACGTTAGACTCGAGCGATTGCCTTGCGCGAGCAAGCTGTCCGCTTACACCTGCTTGCGCAGCGCGCGCCAAGTCCCCGTAGGCAGTCTCGGGCACCCCGGCCAGGTCGGCGAGCAGAACCGCCGCGCGCGCGTGGCCCTCGGGATCCGATCCGAAGCGGAGCTCCTGGGCAAAGGTAAGGAACGCTGCATACGCCGGCAGCGAGGTAAGCCTTGGCGCTTGTCGCTGCGCGCTCTCGATGACCTGGAGGGCCTGCTGCGCCTGCGAATAGGTGTCGGCACTCATCAACTTTCGCGCTTGTTGCACGCTGCGCAAAACCAGAGCCTGGTGCGCGTTTCGATTGACGCGATCGAGCACGAAATACGCTCCGAAGGGACCGAGATTCGGCACCAAGGCCAGAGCGCTGCCTCCGATGACAACTACAGCCAGCGTCGCAGCAACCCATGGCCAACGCCAAGGGCGCTTCGCGGGCAACTCCGCGGGAACGACTCCTCCGACGAACCGGGGCGCAGTAGCCGCCGCCACACGCGGAGCGGAGACTCCGACCTCCTCCGTTTCCAGACTCAGCGCAACGTCGTCGCCCGGCTCACCACCGGATTCAGCTCGTACTTCCGGCGGCGACGCACCGGGGCCCGTGCTGGGCACCGGCAAGTTGATTTGACCGAATCGGCCCGCTGGT
>DASXTY010000414.1:0-9145 GCA_036505155.1 Polyangiaceae bacterium
CGCGCGGGGGGTCGCTCGCTTCTTGTCCGGAGCATTCGCAAAGTCTTTGAGCGACCCCGGCTTGACGATTCACCGTGAGCTCTCCCTGGTCACCCCGATCTCGCCTGAGCCGCGCTCCGTCGTTAGGCCGCCCCAGCCCCAGCAGCTGGAGCTCTTCGCTCCGAAGTCGAGCCGCCGGGCTAGTGAAGACGCCCCCGCCCCTCTCACCTTGCTCTTGAAAACCACCTTCGATCTTTTGGTGGTGCGGAGCGATGGATCCGTCGACATCATCGACTACAAGCGCTCGCCCGGGCCAACGGTCGGCAATCGATCCGGCTCCGATGGCCGTTATCGATTTCAGCTAGCGGCCTACGCAATGGCGGCTCGGCACCATTTCCGACCGTGGCGACTGCGAGCGGGACTGGTGTACCTGCTTTCGGAGCCGACCGAGCCGGTGTTTGTCGACGTCGTCGAGCCACCTCCGCTCAGAGATCTTGCCGCCTCGCTGCAGCAGGCTCGCTGGGCAAACAAGTGGCCCGCTGTCCCCATCGACCGCTGCCGCCGGGCACGCTGCGGATTCGTCGAGAGCTGTCACCCTCACCAGGCCAGAGCTTAAGGCATTTCAAGGTCCGCGCAGAATCTGCGAAACGGGACGACGGTAACCTTACCGGAAACGTAGTGGCGAGAACCGAGGTGCACCTGGAAGAAGCGCGGGATCGGAGTGCGTTCGCTGAAATATTTGACGGCATTGCCGATAACCCGTTCTCCAGTTTTGCATTCGACGGCGAACAACGTCTTCATGTCGCCTACAACGACGAAGTCGACCTCGCGCCGGTCCGTGTCGCGCATGTAGCGCAAGTCGAGCGCTTTGCCCTGGGTGTCCTGGATGAAATGACAGTACTTGAGCAGCTGGGAAGCCACGAGATTTTCGAAACGCGGCCCCGGCTCCGGAACCGACGACCAGTCCCACAAGTACAGCTTCCGCTCCTTCTTCACCGCACGGATGGCTGGAAATCCGTAGGGGGCTACCCGAAAGCAGATGTACAAGTTCTCGAGAATCTGCAACCAGCGCTCCACGGTCTTGTGGTCCACCTCCAGGTCTTGTCGCAGATTACTCACGGAAAGAGGGGATCCCACGCGGTCCGGAAGCAGGTCTACCAGCTGCTCTATCAAAGTGATCTCGCGCACCCGCTCCAGGTCCCGAAGGTCCTCGCGGACCACTCGTGAAAGCCGGTCACGCTGCCAAATACGATGCTCGTCCTCGTCCTGTCGCAGCAGGGGCTCGGGAAAGCCACCGAAGCGAAGCAGTGCGTCGAGGTCCGAAGGCGCCGCCGACGCGTTCAGCTCGCCCAGGGAAAACGGATGCAGGCGGAAATACCGATACCGGCCGATAAGGGAATCTCCCCCCTTGCGGTAGTAGTCCAATCGCGCCGACCCGGTAACCACGATCCTGCGAGCGGACTTCTCGGTGTCCCAGATTCCCTTGAGGAGATTGCGCCACCGCGCGTATTTGTGGATCTCATCATAGATGATCAACGGCTGATCCGGCGGGAGGTCACCACGTCGCAGCCCGGGACGCGCCCTCGGATCGTCCCAGTTCAGGTAGGCGGGGTGCTTTTCGTCCGCATTGGGCCCGAGCAAGTCCAAAGCGAAGGTCGTTTTCCCAACCTGGCGCGGACCACCGACCAACGCCATTTTTCTTTGGTCGAGCACCTTCTGGACCGACGTGCGAAGGTATCGCGGGATCCGCATATAATTGACCATAGTCTAGTTTACTCATGAGTAAACTGGAATTTGAGCCATTTCTCCCTTTGGAGCGCCGCGCCGCCGCGACCAGTGACACTGCGAAGAGCCAAAACCAACTGAATCCGCGGGGCGGCGGAGCAGTCGACGCGCGACAGTCGCATCCAGCAAAGAGCTTTACGTTCTCGCTCTTCGGCGGTGTAACGCTCGACCGTTGCTGGGGGCCGCCAGTCGTGGGCCCGGGGGTCGCCGATGTGGGTCCGGACTCGGGCGTCCATGCCGGCGCGGGCACGCTGTCGGACTCCACGGGAAGCGCGGACGTGGTTGCCAAGAGGTCACTCGTCCCCGTGACTCGGAACGCGCGTCCGAGCAACTCAAACTCCACATTTTGCCCCACACTCAAAAGCTCCGCAGCGCCGTATTTCGCTTCGGCTTGCGCGAACGCGAAGTACAGATCGCTTCCAAAACGAAGCTCCACCCAATCGGTTCGGTCGCCGAGACTGGAGTCTCGATAGTACCCTCCCTCTAGCGGAAACACCCGGTCACGACGATAGCGCACATCCGCCGTCGGAGCGGCCTCGGTCACCGTTGCGCTCTTGCCGTAACCATCGAGCAGGGTCGATGTGCCCACGGCCGTGGCGCCGACGGCATCGCGCGGCACCGGCGAATAGACCATCCGCGTGTCGCCGTTGCCATCCAGCTGGAAAAAGGTAAAAGCCGTGCCAACGCCGTAACGGGTGGCAAGCGACAGTGCTTCATCTTCCAGTCCTCCCGCCCCGAGCTTGATCTCTTCGAGTAGCGAGCCAATGCGGCGCAGAGCCCACAAACGTGGCACGTTTCCAGCATGGAAATCGTAGCTCGGGAGCGTCACGTCGAACGAGTAGGTAACGGTCTGGCCGCCTTGTGCTCCGGTTAGTGTGACGTTGGCCGCGCCACCGCCAACATACCTGCCCACGACGACCGCCGGCGAGTTCGCGTAGAGGTCCTGAAGCACCGCCGGGTAGGCATCCGAGGCCTCCAGGCTGGACCAATCCAGGACCGGCCCGCTGAGCACCGGATCGGCAATCTGCTCGAAAAATGAGGTCACGGCGCGGTACACGTCGGCGCCGGGTTGGATGTACAGCGCGTCACCCGACGAATCGCGAGCCAACTTGTCGAGCAAAACAGTGTTGACGTCATAACCGATGCCAAAGGAAAAGATCCGTGCTCGACCCGACGCGCTGCGCTGCCGGCCCAGCTCCGCGATGGCGTCGATGCGAGTTTCCCCGCTGGTGGGCTGGCCATCGGTCAGGAGCACGGCATAACGCGGCTTGCCGGCCGGCTCGCCGAGCGCAGCGAAGGCGGTGTCCATCGCCGAATAGATATTGGTACCGCCCGCCGCGGCAAGCGCATCCACGAACCCCAGCGCTGCTGAAAGGTTCTCAGGCGTCGCGGCCACCGCGTTAGGGGCATACGAGCGCACCTGATCGCTGAACGCCACCAATGCGAAGGAGTCCTCAGGTCGAAGTTTTTGCAGCACGCTGCTCAAAGCCGCCTTAGCTTGTGTGATCTTCTCGCCGCTCATGCTGCCGGAGGTGTCGATAGCGAATGCTATCTCGCGCGGCTCGACGGCAGTCTGCTCTGTACGCCTCGCAGTCAGCGTCGCGAGGTAGAAGCCGCTCTCCGTTTCCGAATACCGAAACGGTAGCACATCGAGCCGCAAGGGTTCTTCGCCGCTCGAGAGCAGCAGCACCAGGTCGAAGTCGGTATACACGTTGGATCGGCTGAAAGTGCCGGTTAGTGAAAAATCACTCAGCCGAGAAATGACCAGATCGTGATTCGGGGCGTAAAGCGTGCGCAGCGGCGCTTCGGTTGACGCAATGACGGAGAGATCCATCGAACCTACCGGCTGGCGATGCCAGTCGATTGGCAACGCAACCCCGAACAGCGTCCCATAAGGCACCAGCGGCGTCTGGGTAGTCAGGGTTATTTCTACGTTGCCCGTCTGCGGGCCGAGCTCCGCGAAGAACAGGCGAGCCCCCAGATCGCGCAGCGGCGCGGGATCGCCGAGCGCGATCGCCAAAAGGCGGCGCATTCGGTCCGCTTCGTCGGGCTCAAGAACGACGCCGCTCACCGGCGCGCCATTCACAAGGAGCTCAGTCACCGCTGACAGCCCCACCAGGGACCGATAAAAGGTCAGGCTCTGCGCGAAAACCGCCGGCACATAACTCCGGACTTCGGTAACCCGGGCCTCCTTCTCGTTCAGCTCGGCATTGACTTGGAGCTTTGTGAGCTGAACCAGCTCACTGGCATCCGGGCCCGTCGTCGCAACCAGTCCCTCGGCGCGGGCAAGCCCCCCGTAAAACAGGATGAGGAACAACGTGATCGCTGCCGCATAGCCCCTCACCGCGTTCAGCCGGAGTGAAAGCAAGGTCATGGCCATTCTGCAAGCCGGGGATTGCAAGCCGCGGACCACCACGTCGGCCCCCGTTTCCGGCCGTTTTATGCAGTCGCACCCACTTCGACCCGCGGCCGGTTACCAGCTGAAGTGGTAACTCGCGCGGCCACCGATGCCCGTGACCACCACCGGATCCCGTTCTCGTTGCGCCCGAGCCGCTCCCGGGGTATTGGCGCTTGCGCGGCGCGTCACCGCATGGCCCAATTCCTTGGTGCCGTCCGCTGTTCGCGGCCGGCGATCAGCACCCAAGAGCCATGCCTTATCCCCCGCGTAGCGGATTGTATGACCCGCGCTTCGAACATGATGCGTGCGGGATCGGCTTCGTCGCCAACATCAACGGCGAGGCTTCGCACGAGATCGTAGAGAAGGGTGTCTCCATCCTCTTGAATCTCGTGCACCGCGGCGCGTGCGGCTGCGACCCGCTCACCGGAGATGGCGCGGGCATCTTGCTTCAGCTTCCACACGAGTTCTTCCTGAAACAATGTGAAGAAACCGGCGTTACGTTGCCCGAGCCGGGGCTCTATGGCGTAGGGTGTGTATTTCTACCGCGCGACAAGAATTCAAGGCTTCGTTGCAAGCAAATCTTGGAGGATAAGATCTTCGGAACCGGGCAGCGGTTGCTCGGCTGGCGCAGGGTTCCGGTGGACGAGTCCGCTTTGGGTCCACTCGCGCGCGGCAGTGCCCCAGTGGTGATGCAGGTGCTCGTGGGCTCGACCGGTATTAGCTCGCAAGCTTTCGAGCGCAAGCTCTTTGTTATTCGAAAGTGGGCCGAGCGCACCGTTCGCGAAAGCAACATCCCGCACAAGTCCTCGTTCTACCTGCCGAGCCTGTCCTCCAAAGTCATCGTTTATAAAGGTCTGCTGCTCGCGGAGCAGTTGACGCGTTTTTATCGCGATCTCGATGACCCAGCCATGACCAGCGCCCTCGCAATGGTGCATCAGCGCTTCAGCACCAACACCTTTCCCACGTGGGAGCTCGCACAACCATTTCGAATGTTATGCCACAATGGGGAGATCAACACCCTGCGCGGCAACGTGCAGTGGATGAACGCGCGCGAGCAGCTCTTCGACGGACAGGTCTTCGGCGAGGACCTTCGGCACATTTTGCCTACGATTACCCCTGGATTCAGCGACTCCGCCATGCTGGACATGGTGGCAGAGCTCCTGGTGCAAGCGGGTCGATCGCTTCCGCACGTGATGATGATGCTGGTGCCCGAAGCCTGGCAAAACGATCCGTACATGCCCGCGCACAAGCGCGACTTTTACGAATACCACTCCTGCTTGATGGAGCCCTGGGACGGCCCGGCCGCCCTCGCCTTCACCGACGGCAAGCGCATCGGCGGCATCTTGGACCGGAACGGCCTCCGCCCGTCACGGTGGACCGTGACCAAAGATGGATTGGTGGTGCTGGCGTCCGAAACCGGCGTTTTGGACATTCCGCCCGAAAACATCGAGCGCAAAGGACGGCTCGAACCGGGTCGCATGTTCCTGGTCGACACCGAGAGGCGACGCATCGTCGAAGACGAGGAAATCAAGGACGAAATCAGCCAGCGAAGGACTTATGGCAAGTGGCTGCGAGCCAACAAGATTTCACTGGCCGACGTGCAGTCGGGCCGGCCCTCGGTCATGCCGAGGAGCGATCTTCCACTGTTGCAGCGCCAAAGAATCTTCGGTTACACGCAAGAAGACCTGAGTTTTCTGATGGCGCCCATGTCCGAAAAGGGCGTCGATCCCCGCGGTTCGATGGGCACCGACACGCCGCTAGCGGTGCTGAGCGACCGGCCACAACCGTTTTTCAATTATTTCAAGCAGCACTTTGCGCAGGTCACGAATCCCGCCGTGGACCCGATCCGCGAAGAATTGGTGATGAGCCTCAAAGCGTACATCGGCGGCGAAGGCAACGTGCTCTTCGAGCTCCCCGATCAAGCGCAAATGCTGGAGCTCGAGCACCCGATCCTCACCGACAAGCAGCTCGAAAAGCTGCTCAGCGTGCACCATCCGCACCACCGCACGCCTCCCCGGCTGCCCATGCTGTTTCCGGTATCGGAAGGCGGCCCCGGGTTGAAAGCGGCTCTCGACGAGCTCTGCCGACTGGCTTCGCTGGCAATTCTCAACGGCCATAGCCTGCTGGTGCTGAGCGACCGGGGAATTGCAGAACACATGGCCCCCATCCCGAGCTTGCTCGCCACCGGAGCCGTGCATCACCACTTGGTGCGCAATGGGACACGGGTGAAAGTCGGGATCATCGTCGAAACCGGCGAGGCTCGCGAAGTTCACCATTTCTGCTTGCTCACCGGTTACGGCGCGGGCGCCATCAATCCGTATCTTGCCCTCGAGACGGTCGCCCAAATGGTCCGGGACGGCGGCTTCCCCACCCTCACGGATGTGGTGAACGCCAAAAAGAAGTACACCGCGGCCATCAATAAGGGCCTGCTCAAGGTCATGAGCAAGATGGGGATCAGCACTTTGCAGAGTTACCACGGCGCCCAGATCTTCGAAGCCATCGGGATTTCTCCGGAGCTCATCGATCGGTATTTCACCGGAACCGTGAGCCGCATTTCGGGCATCGACCTCGACGTCATCGCCGAGGAGTGCCGCCGCCGACATCAGGCGGCTTTCCCGAGCACTACCGGGCCGCCATCCCAACTCGATGTGGGCGGCAACATCCATTATCGCGTGCAAGGCGAGCGTCACCTCTGGAGCCCGGACGTGGTGGCGAGCTTGCAGCGCGCCGTCCGGTTGGAGGACGTCAAAAGCTACGAAGAGTACTCGCGGCTCATCAACACCCAGCCCGGAGGGCCCATCACTCTGCGCAGTCTATGGGAGTTTGCACCCCAACAGCCGCCGGTACCCATCGAGGAAGTGGAGCCCGCCAGCACCATTGTCAAGCGCTTCGCTTCGGGCGCGATGAGCTTCGGATCCATCAGCGCCGAAGCCCACGAAAACCTCGCTATCGCGATGAACCGCATCGGCGGCAAGAGCAACACCGGAGAAGGCGGCGAGCGCGAAGAGCGCTATCAGCGGGACGCGAACGGTGATTTCCGACGCAGCGCCATCAAGCAAGTGGCTTCGGCTCGCTTCGGCGTCACCACTTATTACCTCATCAGCGCCGACGAATTGCAAATCAAGATCGCCCAGGGCGCCAAGCCGGGTGAAGGTGGAGAGCTCCCCGGTCACAAGGTGGACGCCATCATCGCCGCCACCCGCTACGCGACCCCCGGCGTTACCCTTATCTCGCCGCCGCCGCATCACGACATTTACTCTATCGAGGACTTATCCCAGCTCATTTTCGACTTGAAGATGGTGAACCCGCGGGCGCGCATCAGCGTCAAGCTGGTTGCGGAAGCCGGAGTGGGCACGGTGGCCGCCGGGGTTTCCAAAGCGCACGCGGATGTCATCCTGATTTCGGGCCACGACGGAGGCACCGGCGCTTCGCCGCTCACCTCCATCAAGCACGCCGGCATCCCCTGGGAGCTCGGCCTGTCAGAAACGCATCAGGTCCTGGTCAAGAATGACTTGAGAAGCCGCATCGTGCTCCAGACCGATGGTCAAATGCGCACCGGGCGCGATGTGGTGATCGCCACGCTGCTGGGAGCGGAAGAGTACGGCTTTGCCACCGCACCGCTGGTCGCCTCCGGCTGCATCTTGATGCGAAAGTGCCACTTGAACACCTGCCCGGTGGGCATCGCCACGCAAGATCCGGTGCTGCGCAAAAAGTTTGCGGGAAAGCCGGAACACGTGATCCGTTTCTTCTTCTACGTCGCCGAAGAGGCGCGGAGCATCATGGCGAGCCTCGGCTTCAGAACCATCACCGAGATGGTGGGGCGAGCCGACTGCCTTCGAGTGGGCGCGGATCGGGATCACTGGAAAGCCGGTCAGCTGGATTTTTCCGATGTGCTCACTCCCGCGGAAGTGCGGCCGGGCGTCGGAGTTTACAAATCGCAAGAGCAGGATCACGGCATTGAGCGATCGCTGGATGTCGAGCTCATCCGGCTCTGCCAGCGCGCGCTGGAACGGCGCGAAAAGGTCCGGCTGGAGCTGCCCATCCGCAACGTGCATCGAACGGTGGGCGCCATGCTGGCTGGGGAGATCGCGCGGCGCTTCGGCAAGCAGGGCCTCCCGGATGAGACCATAGAGCTCTGTTTCACCGGTTCCGCCGGGCAGAGCTTTGGCGCTTTCATGATGGATGGCATGGCGCTCAGACTGGAGGGCGACAGTAACGACTACGTGGGCAAGGGCATGGCCGGGGGGCTGCTCACGGTTCGGCCGCCGAGGCAGGCAACCTTCCAAGCGGATCAAAACATCCTCATCGGTAACGTCGCGCTGTACGGTGCCACCGGCGGGAAGGCATTTTTCAACGGAGTGGCCGGAGAACGCTTCGCGGTGCGCAATAGCGGCGCCGTTGCAGTGGTGGAGGGCGTCGGTGACCACGGTTGCGAATACATGACCGGCGGACGGGTGGTGGTCATCGGTCGCACCGGCCGTAACTTCGGCGCCGGGATGAGTGGCGGATTCGCGTACGTCTTCGATCACGACGGGGGTTTCGAAACCCGTTGCAACTTGGGCCTCATCGAGCTCGAAGCATTGAGCCCCGAAGACGCGGCGTTTGTCGCCGATCTATTGGAGCAGCACGTGGAGCTGACGGGAAGTGTAAAAGCCTCCCAGATTTTGGACCAGTGGGAGCAAGTGATCCCGCGGTTTTTCAAAGTAGTTCCGGTCGAATACCGCGGCGTGCTGGAAGAACTGTCGCGCCGGTCTCTGGAAACCGCGACCCGCAAGCCAATTTCGGCCATGCTGAACAAGGCCGCCCCCGCTGACGCAGAGTAAATCCGTTGGGTAAGGTCACCGGTTTTTTGGAGATTCGGCGCGAGGAGCCAAAGAAGCGGCCGGTGTCGGAGCGCGTCAGCGACTGGCGCGAATTCGAGCTGCCGATGGTGCGGGAAAAGCTCCAGGCTCAGGGAGCGCGCTGCATGGACTGCGGCATTCC
>DASXTY010000415.1:0-8256 GCA_036505155.1 Polyangiaceae bacterium
GCTTTGGGGACGGCTCGCAAGGCGCGTCCCGGGGCATCGAGCCGGTCTCGGTTTCCCCCGATGTGCCTCTACAATTTTCCTCTGCCGCGGCGGGCCGAGCGCCGGCGATCACCACAACCAGCCCACTCGCTAAGAAAAGCCACTTCATGGGGGTGCGCACGAGCAAGGCGCGTGCCTTGGTCGCCACCGGATTTCAGCGAGCTTTTTTGGTGCGGTGTTGCCGCTGGTCCACAGTTTCGGGAGAGCGCCTGTGGCGCCTGGTTCACGGTTTTGGTAACTAACAGGCGGCCAAAAAGCATCAGGTCGCAGGCGGATCGGCGCCCGCGGGAAGGTCCCGGCCAAGCCGGCGCGCCCGAGAATGGAAACAATCGAGATTCTTTCGAACGAGCTCGAGCGGCTGTTCGAGCTCGACGAGCTCAAGGGGCTCAGCCAGGAGCTGCTCGGCCTGAGCCCTGCGCAAGTTGGGGGAAGCGAAAAGAAGGGGTCGTTCGCGCGAGCGCTGGTTCACGCTTGCGCCGAGTCGGATGCTGTGGAGGCCTTGATCGACGCCGTAGTGGCTTCGCGCCGGGACGCCGGAGCGCGCCTGCTCGGCTTGCGCGCGCGCGGTTTCAATCGCGCCGAAGTCATCGAAAACGGCGAAAGCGTGGGGCCTTATCTGGTGCTTCGGAAACTGGGCGAGGGGCGCATCGGAGCAACCTATTTGGCTCGTCGCGAAGGCAACGATGTTCGGCTGAAGATTCTTTGGCGCGAGGCGGCGCGCGATTGGCGCGGCTTGCATCGTTTCTTCACCGCGAGCCGCCTGGCAGCGAGCCTTTTGCACCCGGGCCTTCCCTCGGGAGTCACCGCAGGGCCTCTCGACGAGCGCGGTGACCGGCACGCGGTGGTGCACGCCCATGTCGCGGGCGACGTGCTTTCGGATCGGCTCGCGCGGTTCGGCCCCATGCGCTTTTTGGACGCGAAGGGCCTGCTTCGCCAGGTGCTCGAGGCACTCGCCGCGCTCCACGAGCGACGTTGTGTCCACGGCGATCTGCGACTTGAAAACATCCTGGTCGTGCCCGGGGATAAACAGAAGGTCCTCTTGCTGGACACCGGCGCCGGACATGTTCTCACCCGGCCGCGGGTCGCCAACGGCGAGAACGCACGGCTCAGCATTTTCGGCTCGCTCACCACGCTGGCTCCCGAGCAGATTCGCGGGGGGCTGCCCGACAGCAAGAGTGATCTGTATTCGTTTGGAGCGTTGGTTTATCAGCTGCTCACGGGAAGGGCTGCCTTCGAAGCTCAGAGCCCGCTCGAGCTTCTGGTGGCGCAGCTCACGAGCGACCCGGTGCCTCCGAGCTCGGTGGCCGCCTCGCCGTTGTCCACCGAAGTCGAAGCACTGCTTTTGTCACTGCTTCAAAAGGATCCGGACCGGCGTCCTGAAAGCGCCGAAACGGTAATTCGCACGCTGGACGCGCTCGGCAGGATGTCTCTCCGGTCGCAAGCGCCGGTCAGCCGCGATGAGCTCAAACAAAAGCTTCGCACGCTGGCGGAGACTCCATGGGACGAAGAACTCGCGTCGTCGCTCGAGGCGACGGTCGAAGCCGGGGTGGAACCGGCGCAGATGGCTGCGGGTTTGCGCTGGGTTACGCAGCAGCTCGACCCCGCCGCCGGCCCGGCGGTAGCGCGATCCCGGCAGCGCCTGATGTTTCGGGCTGCGCGCCTTTTCGAAAGCAGCCCCGATTTGGAGTCGGCCGAGAAGCTCTACGCGCAGGTGGTAGCGGAGGACCCTCACGACAAACCGGCAACCCTAGCGCTGGAGCGCCTTCGAAAGCGTCTGGGCAAACACGAGGAGATCGTTGAGTCGCTGCTGCAACGGATCGAAACCGCGCCGCACGGGCGCGAGCGCGCCACCTTGTTCACCGAAATCGCAAAGCTTTACGCCAACGACCTGAATGACAAGGAGCAAGCGCTGGTTGCGTATACCCAGGCCTTTTGTGAAGCGCCGGAGGATCCCAGCCATGCGGAGGAGGTGGAGCGGCTGGCGGCCACGCGCCACGAGGCTTGGGAAGAAGTGCTCTCGAGTTGCATTGAGGCCACCGGCAGCGATCCGCCGCATCCGTCGAAGAACCTGATTTTGGTGCGCATGGGACACTGGTATGCCGACCGTGTAGCGAGGCCCGACCTGGCGATGCCGTGTTTGGCGTCGGTGCTTTCCGAAGACCCCGCGAACACCGAAGCCCTCGAGCTCTTGTCGCGTGTGTATCGAAAGGGGCAGAAGTGGTCCGAGCTCGGTAACTTGCTGCTTGAACGCGCCAAGGCGGCTCCACCGGCGCTGGCGCGCGACCTCAAGGCGGAAGCTGCCGAAATCCTGGAATCCCACCTCGACAACCCCGGAGCCGCACGCGACCTCTACGCGGAGATCCTGGGTGAAGATCCAGGCCACGAGAAAGCCACCGAAGCGCTGGGGCGGCTCCACGAAAAGACCGGTGACCTTTTGGGCTATGTTCAGGTGCTCGAGCGCCGGGCCGAGGCGCTGGGTGGAGACGAGAAAAAGCGTCAACTTTGTCGAATCGCCGAGTTTTACGACGACCGGTTGAACGACACGGAAGCCGCCATTTCGCGCTATCAGCGGGTGCTGGACGAAGAGCCGGATCACTTCGCCGCTCTCAAGGGCTTGGATCAGGCCTATAGCAAGACGGGTCGCTACCCGGAGCTGCTCGAGACTCTGCACACGCGGTATCGGCAAGCTCCCACGGCGCGCCAAAAGGTGGTGCTGCTCGAGCGCATGGCCGCCATTTACGAAGAGGAGTTCCTCGACCACGCCCGGGCTGCACAGACTTACGAAAGCTTACTCGGGCTGGATGCTCAAAACGACAAAGCGCTGACTCAGCTGGTGCTGCATTACCGCGCTCTCGAGCGGCCGAGCGACGTAGTGCGCATTCTCGAGCGCCACGTAGAGGTCCTTCAGGATCCGGAGCGCAAGCTGGAGAAGCGGTTGGCGTTGGCTCGAGCGCTCCACGAGGGGTTGGGCCACACGGAGCGCTCCATCGAAGTGTACGAAAAGGCGCTCGAAGGCTCGCCCGACAACCCGGCGGCGCTGGAGGCCCTGGCACAGCTTCGCGCGACGTCAGGGGACGCAGAGCGCGCCCTCGAAGCCATCGAGGCTCTCGCCGAGCAGGCGACGGTGCCCGCTGCGAAAGCCGAACAGTACGTCCGAGCCGCCCAACTCCTGGAGCGCCGCGGCGATCTGGTGGGAGCCATCGAGCGCTATAAGCTGGCGGGGGACGCGAATCCGACGGACAAGTCGATTGCCCGCCGGCTTCGGGCCGCCTATTTGTCGAGAGGGGACTTCGCTTCCGGCGTCGAGCTCATCGAGCGGGAGCTCGAGCAGACTGAAGGGGATCGAGCGCGTGGCAAGCTCTACGGTGAGATGGCGCTGCTTTGCGAGCGCGAGCTCAGAGATGTGGGGCGCGCCGAGTCCGCCGCCAAGCGGGCGCTGGATCTCGACCCGACCAATCGCGATGCGCTGCTCGCTCTCGGTCACATCGCCTTGGGGACAGAGCAATATTTCGAAGCGGCCAAGCGCTTCGAGCCGATCGCAAATCAAATCGACACACTCGAACATGGTGAGGCGATCCGTATGTTGATGGGGTACCTCGGTGCCCTGACCAAAACTGATGCGGGGGACAAAGCGCTAGTGGTCGCCGACAAGATTCTAGGCCTCGGGGCCGCCGATCGTCACCCGCTCGAGAACGTCGCGCGCGTCCACTTCGAGCACGGCGAACCGCGGCGAGCGTACGAGCTTTACCGCGATTTTCTGCACAAGTTCGAGGCCCAGCTCACGTTGCCCGAACGCGCCGAGGTGTATTACCGGCTAGGCGAATCGGCGCGCAAGGCGGGAGTACTGGACGCCGCGCTCAAGCCCCTGGAGAAAGCGGTGGAGCTCGACCCCACCGCAGCGGCGCCGTTGCATTCGATTATCAAGCTGCACGAGGCGACGCATGCCTTTCCGGCCATGCTGCAGACCATGTACCGCGCGCTGGATCTCTTGAGCGGAGACGAGCGCACGGACCGCTTGGTGGAGATCGGCGACATTGCGGCTTCCAAGCTGAATGACCCCGACTACGCGGCCAAGTCTTACCTCTCGGCGCTGAGCGAACGGCCCAGAGATCGAAAGATCATGATGAAGCTGATGCGCCTCTACAGCGAGGGGAAAGACTGGGCGCGGCTCATCAAGGTGGTGGTGCGCCTGACCGACTTCGTGGAAGAGCCCGATCAAAAGGCGAAATATTTCCACACCGCTTCGATGGTGGCCTTGAAGGAGATGGGGGATACGGCGCAGGCGCTCAGCCTTCTGGATCGGGCGCTGACCCACGACCCCGGTTTCGAGGACGCGCTCAGCGCTGCTTTACAGCTCCGGCGTCAAATCGGCGATTTCGAAGGAGTGAAGGAGCTCCTGAAGCTGCGGGTCGAGGCGGCGCAAAAGGCGGACGACAGAGTGAGCTTGCTCGGAGCGCTGGACGAGCTGGGGGACCTTTATGTGCGGCCGCTCAGGCGCGTCGATTCCGCCATTTCCACCTACGAAACCGCGCGTCAGCTCGATCCCGAAAATGATGGACGCGCACAGATACTGGTGAGGCTCTACGCGACAGATGCCAATAAGTACTTCGATCGCGTCGTTCCCCTTCTGGACCGGATCGTGACACGCGATCCTTTCGCTCCGGAGCACTACCAGCAGCTGAGAAAGCTGTACACCGATGTGCGGCAGCCGGACGGGGCCTGGTGCGCGTGTCAGGCGCTCGCCGTGCTGAATAAAGCCCAACCCGATGAAGTGCGTTTCTACCAGCGCATGCGCGCCGATGAGGCGGCGGTGGCTCAGGCGCGGCTGAGCGATCGCGACTGGTTCGACTTGGTGATGCCTTCGGATACCGAGCAGTTACTGACGGCCGTGTTCGCGCTGATACAGCGGGCCATCGTTTCGCTCCGGGCCCATAGTTTGCACGAGCTCGGCTATAGCGATGACCTTCTGATCGACGCAGGCAAAGCACACGGGGCAGCCTACGCACTCCACTACGCCGCCGACGTATTGGGCATCGAGCTTCCGCCGGTGTTTTACAACCCCAACGATACCGGTGGCCTGTCCTTTCTGCATGCCCACCAGCGAGCCATCGTGTGCGGGCAAGCCGCGATCAATGAAGTCGCTCCCCAGATTGCCTCTTTCGTCGCGGCGCGCCACCTGACCTATTACCGGCCCGGCATGTACGTGCGACAGCTGTTGCAAACCACCGGCGCGCTCAAGGTCTGGCTGTTTGCCGCCATGAAGCTCATCCGCCCGCAGTTTCCCCTCACTCCGGACGTCGAACAGCCCGCGGCCGAAGCGCTGAAAGCGCTCAACCGCGAAATCACCGGCCAGCTTCGCGATCACCTGGGCAGCATCGTCGCAAAGCTCTTGCAGCAAGGCGCGCAGTTGGACTTGAAGAAGTGGATGATGGACATCGATCGCACCGCCGATCGCACGGGTTTCATCTTGTGTCATGACCTTCAAACCTCAGTCGAGCTCATCCGAGCCGTCGACGATCCATCTCTAGCGCTCAGCACCAACGACCGAGTGAGGGACGTGATGGCTTATTCGACCAGCGCGGCGTACCTGACTGCGCGACGCAAGCTCGGGATTGCCGTCGATTCGTAGGCTTCGCGTCGAGGGTCGGTGAGGTGATGGAGACGGAGATGGTGATGGAGATGGAGGCGTCGGGTGGCTAGCGTGCCTTGAAATCCGGACGTACTCCCGGCTGGTCCAAATTTGCGTTCAAAGAGGGGCGCAAGTCGAAACCGCGGCTCCCACTACTATGACTGGAATTCTGCCGAGCTCCTCGAGCGTCCCGAGATCCGGCCAATAGCGAATGACCCTTGCTGTGCTTTCGCCCCACAGCGAGGAAAACACGTAAAAGGCGCCGCCCCAAAAAGCAAAATCGAAACCTCTGAACGGTTGCCCCAGGGCGAGGTTCACCGCCGCGCCAAACGCTGCAGTGCGCTTGTCGATCTCGATGAGCTGCGCGTCTTGGCCCCCCGTTGCCACGTGGAAGAGGTAGAGCCGTCCGTCGCCGGTACCTTTCACTTCGGCCGCCGGCACCGACTGTGGAAGCCGCGCGACATCACGAACTTGGAGGGCCGGCAGCTCAATGGTGGCGAGCTTGACCACAATTGCCGCGGTCTGCGGCGCAATATAGAGACTCTCCCCGCTCGGTACGTCATCGGCGACAAATCCCATCCCGAAGCGCTCGTACTGCACTTGCGACGCATCGAATCGAGTCTTTTGGCATCCGAGCGTCCCCGGGTCAGCCGTGTAGAGCTCGCCATTGGTCGAGTTCAAATACAGCGTGCCTGAGCGCGATACCGTCATAGAGTTGAACTCGTCCCGGCAGCTCAGTTTGCCGAGTTCGGCCACTTCGAGCGAGAGCGGATTGAACCGATGCAGATCCCCAGACTCCTCGAGCAGCAGGATCGTGCTGTCGGCCACATCGCACCCCGGCGGAAGGTTTCCGTCCGGGGCAGCGTCCGGCGCTTGACCTTTTCGCTGGTAGACTCCGAGCTCGCTGCGGCTACCGCACGCGATCAAAAACACTGCCAAGCACGTTCCCAGCAAAAAGCGTGGTGTGACGCACCTCCTACGCGCAGTCATTGGAGCCATAGTGACACAACAAACCCTCCGGATAGGGGTAACATCGAGAGAAATTGCTCGGCTCGACCGCCGGACAGCGTTTCCAAGTGCTCGGGCCGTACTGGAGGTGGCCCGGCCGACTCAAAGCGTTAGCCGCTGAGCTTTCCGAAGCGGAGTTGCTATCCGGCTGATCGTCCTGTATGGTGACTGTATGGCGCGTCTCATTTCCACCACCGTCCGGCTCGAGGAAGAAGACATCAGGGCTTTGAAGAGAGCTCGTGCAGCAGGGCATTCGACCTCGGAGCTTCTCCGGAAGGGTCTGCGTGTGGTCGCCTCGCGGTACTACACGGGTCGCCGACCACCGACCACATCTCTATTCGAATCGACTGACAACAAGCTCGGAGACGAGTCTTTGCTTTTCAAGGACATCGAGGATTGACTTGAGTTCGCCGGTGGTTGCCGATACCGGAGGGCTCCTTCGCGCGCTCGCGGGCATGCGAGATGGCAGGCCAAGCTTCCCGGAATACCAAGAGGTGCTGACCTCAGCGACGGTCGTTATCGTGCCCGGTCTTGTTCTCGCCGAGGTCGACTACTTCCTCCGACAGAACCGAGCAGCCATGCGAAAGCTGGTCGCAGACATATTCGATCCCGCGACTCGATACGAGTACGAGCTGCCGCTTCCCTCCGACATCGCTCGAGCGCTTGAGCTGGACGCGAAATTCAAAACTCTCAATCTTGGACTGGTCGATGGCACGGTAGCGGCGGTAGCTGAGCGACGTGGTGTTTACAGAGTACTGACGACTGATCGTCGAGACTTCGGCGCCATCCGCATTGGTCCTCGCCTTACTCGGGCACTTGAATTGGTACCCTGATCCGGGAACGATAACTAGCTGAGAGTCCCGGAAATTATTCAGCGCGCCCTCGAACCTCGACGCTTCCCTTGCCCTGCAGCCGATGTGGCGTGTCTTTCGGAACATAGAGCGCATCGCCCGTCTGCATCCATGCGACCTCACAAGTCTCTAGATTGTCCACGCGGATGGATCCATCCAAAATGAGAATCATCGTATCCGCTTCGTAGCTAACGGCTTTGCCCATGCTGGGTTGTGCTGGTTCTAGGTAGCCAAGGGCCGAAAATGCGCGCTCCACGCGGGGCCCAATTAGAGACTCTGCCTGGCGCTCGTCTGAACGCGAGAATCGCTTTCGCTCCAACACCATTCTTCCGCGAGACTCGCGCCGGTAAAGCCGGGCTCCATGAGCGATCATGAACACCCACCCCACCAAGACGCCGGAGACGCCCGCTATGGGGCTCACCCACGATACGTTGGGTGCGGCGACCAGCGTGGTGGAAGCGGCCAAAGCGCCGAAGACCAGGGCGTTTACCAGTGCGACCGTTTCGAGCCAACCCGCTTTCCCCACGCGCCAAGGCGAGGAAAGACGGCGACCGTCGATGGAATAGGGGTCGAAAGGCGCGGACCTCACGTAGTGGTCGGGCGATTGTTCACAAAACGACCGCCGCAGCCGGTTCAGCCGTCGCTTGTAGTCATCGGTCGCAATGTTCCGGTGAACGACGCGTACCAAGCAGAAGTACCCGAACACCAAAAGGCCTCCCAGCACCCCGA
>DASXTY010000416.1:0-15702 GCA_036505155.1 Polyangiaceae bacterium
GCTCGAGGGGTGGCGATGGCGGCGGTCAGCTGGGGGCTCGTCTGTGATAGAGCAAAATCATCCGCGCACTTTTCAAGATGAAGCGACAGACTTTTTTGGTGCTTTGCGCCATGGCCGCCATGGGCTGCGAGTCGGGAAAAAAAGCGGACTTGCCCGGTTCCGCTCAAAGCGCTTTGCCAAAGAAAGCTCCGCCGCCAACTCCAAGCCGGACCGCCAGCTTCAAGTCCGGCGATGCGGTGTTCCTGAAGGGCACCCTGTACCTCGCAGAAGACCCCGCAGCACCGCTCCTGGTTTTCGTTCATCGGATGGGCGCTGACCGGCGCGAATGGGCGCCGCTTGCCGAGCGGCTGCGGCGCGGAGAGCGGCGCTATACAATGGTCAATTTCGATCTTTCCCGCCACGGCGAATCGAATGCTGCTCTTGATCCGCGCAAGGTCGACGGAGGCGAGCAGGCCAATAATTGGGTCCGAGATATTCGCTCCGCCATCGGCTTTGGAATGGAAGCGACCGGCAAGAAAGCACGCGCTGTGGTGCTCGCGGGCTCTTCGCTGGGGGCGGCGCTCATTACGCAGGTCGCTCTGGACGAGCCCAAAGTGGTGGCAATGGCTTTGGTCTCTCCCGGAGGAGCGATTCAGGGCTACAGTATCTACCGCCGTTTTGCTGCGGTTCGGGCGCTGCCGTCGTTTCTGGCCGCCTCGGAGTCCGACACCGTTACCGCTGACGCATTCGGAGTCTTGTGTCGTATGGCGGGCGAAGCCGCAACCTCGAAACTCTACCCGGGTAACGCGCACGGCGCGGAAAACTTGGCGCGCGCGGGCCCCGCGCTCTGGAACGACCTCGAGCCGTGGTTGATGCGCGTTTACGATGCTCCGCCGCGGCCGCGCCACCTGCTGGATCCGGAGCCTGCGCCTCGAGCTGCCAAGGGACATCGTCCGACAGTCGGCCGCTGAGCGGCAACACTTTGGGTGGTTTCCGATCATGGCGAGGGATTCGAGCTAAAGCAGCAACGGAATCCGGTGTCGAACAGCTCGAAAGCGTTGTTCACCGACAGGAAGTCGAAAGTACAAGTAGCGCCGGTTTCGACCTCGGTGTTGAACGCACCTCCCATCAATGTGTAGAAAGTGCCGTTGCTGGTGATTTCGCGAAGGTTCCCGGTGATGTCGTAGATTGGACTGGGCCAGTTTGCGTAGCACTGGTTCAAGGCCGCCGATTTGGTGACCAAAAGGTTGTCCGCCAAAAGGTCGTAGGGATGCAGGTTGCAATACGGCCCGGTGCTGTAATTTGCGGGTGAGGTACAGCTCGTGGCGTATCCCCAGGTGCAGCCGGCGCCGGCTTGGCAGGCGGTCTTCCACCCGGGGTGCGTTCCGTTCACGTCGACCACGTCGTTCAATGTGCACACTTGCCCACCGATTGCGGCGCACGTCTGCTCGGCTTCCTCCGGGGTTACATTGAACCAGGGTAAGCGCCCCGGCACCGAGCAAGCGATGGTCTTGTCCAGCGTTCCGCCGCCTGGGTTACTGGTGTGGTAGCCGTTGCCCGTGCCGGGCGTGGTGGCGGACGCGTTCGGGCGACTCGCTTCGTATTGGAACATCCACACGCCGCCCCCTAGCGAGGTAACGGCTGGCTTTACGAATGACGGGTTAGTGCCTGGGCTGAGGTAATCCTCGTCCGCCACGCCGTCGCAATCGTTGTCGCGCCCGTCACACTGCTCAGCGGTGGCGTTACCGGCTTGGAAGGCTGCGTTACAAACTGTGTCATCACCGGCGACGTTGCATACGTATTGACCCTGCCCCTGGCAATCGCCATCGGTGGCGGCCGTAAAGCAAGTTTGCCCCAGGTACCGCGCGCTGCGCGTCGGCTGCTTGTAGCCTTCGTCGGCAACGCCGTTACAGTTATTGTCGATCCCGTCGCATTGATCGGGCGAAGTGGAGCAATCGCCGGTGGTGCAAATGCCCGCTGGGAAAGTGCATTTCCAAGCGCCCGCGGTGCAACTCACGGTGGTACCGGTTGTGCAACCCGCCTCGGTGGCGCTCTGTGCTACACCGCACACTTGTTGGGGGGTGGGCGCAGTCAGCCCATCATCCACTTGGCAGTTGCAATCGTCGTCGAACCCGTTGCACTGTTCTGGGCCGGTGTAGAGGCAACTGGTTTCACAGGTTTTGGGGCTACCCGCGACGCAGTCGATAAAGCCGGGAGCGCAGCCCGCGGCGTTGCACACGCCGAGCTTACAGGTCCAGGTCACGTTGTCCCCCGACGTTGCGCAGACGTTGCCGCACGACCCGCAATTGGTGACGCTGGTGAGAAGCGGAGGCTGATTGTCCAATACTCCGTTGCAATTGGTGTCCTCTCCGCATTTGTCAGGAGCGTTGGGATCTGCGAGAACCGCGCCTTGACACACCGGTCGCCCGGCCGAGCAAACCAGCGTGCCCGCGCTACAACCCTGAGGAGCGGGGCTCCCCACGGCGCAAGGCGCGGTTCCGCCTGCGGGCGCTCCGGTAGAGAGCACGCACGGAGCCGGTGGCGGCTCATTGCAGGGGCCGCCCGCGTTGGACGCCGGCGTGGCACACGCCTTGCCGGTGCTCGAACCGACCTTCACCAGACAGATCTGGCCGCTCTGGCAGTCCGTGTCGGTGGTGCACGGCTTGGCGCACACCAAGTCCTTGCTGTTCGTGTGCGCCAAGCATTGTTCCCCGGCCGCGCAGTCTGCGGTGGTCGCGCAGGTCTTGCTGTACGCGAGGGTGCCGTCGACGATGCCGTCGCAATCTTCGTCAGCGCCTTGGCCGTTGCACGGGTCGAAGGCCTGCGGCGTCACGCCTCCCACACAGGTGAGCTTGCCGCTCACACATTGCTCGATGCCGAAGATGCAAGTGCCCTCCGAACTGCCGCAGAAGCCGCCCGTATCGGTGAGCGAATTGTCTTTGACTCCGTCGCAGTCGTCGTCCTTGCCGTTACACACTTCGGGGGCATCACCTGGCCGCAGCACCAACGGAGGATTTTGGCCTTTGCACACGTCGTTGCGCAAACCGGTTTGCGGTAGCGACGGCTGGGTGCTGTTCACGTTGTTCGAGTCGACATCGCAACAGGTCACGGCTGCGTCGATGCATTTCTTAACTCCCGCGTGGGCCGCGGTGGCACATTCGCCGTCGGTGCCGCCGTAACAGGTGGCGCCAACTCCGGTCACCGCCTGGGCCTCCAAATCCGGGTCCTGGTTGTCGGTCAGGCCGTCGCAATCGTTGTCCACCCCATCGCAGATCTCGGGGCCGGTTTTGGTGCACTGGTATTCGCACCCGTCGGCCACGTTTCCGTTCAGATCGTAATAGTCGGGATCGCAGGAACCGATGCCGCACTTGGTGTTGTCCACTGTGCACAGCTGACCAGGTGCCGCCGTGGTCTTGCACGTTGGTGTGGCATGCGGCGCCACGCAGTTATTGCCGCAGACGCCGCAGTCGGTGACCGAGCAGGTGTCCACATCTTCGTCGATCACACCGTCGCAGTCGTCGTCATGCCCGCATCCGGTTGCGCCACCCGGATCGGTGGTGTTGGTGCCGTCCGGGTTGTAAATGCAGTAATATTCGCAGCCGGGGATATCAGTGGGCTCGTCGTCTTTGTCGGCGTTCCAGAAGTCCTGCACGCATTTGCTGAACATGCAGGTTCCCGGCTGGTCGCCGAGGCCGCTCGGCGGGGGAACACAGCTGATGCTGGTCGGATCCGCTCCTAAGAGGAGCGCGTTGCAGTCGTTGCCGCAGGTCCCGCACTGCTTGGGGTCGGTAAAATCGAAGGTTTCGTCGATCTGGCCATTGCAGTTATCGTCTTTACGATTGCAGATCTCTTCGATGGCGCAGTTCTGTGCCCCGTCCGGAGCCCCATCCCCAAGGTTCAAAATGGGTCCTGAATCCAGGGTGAGCTGCGCGTCCTTGTTCTGAGTGGTTCCGTCGGTCGAGGAGGCGCCGTCAGTAGTCGTGATGTTTTCGCCGCAGTCTCTGAAACAGAAGGCGTTGGTGGTGCAGCCCGAGTTGCCGGCCAGAGCCATCCAGCCGAAAATCGCGCCCCCAACCCTGCTCCATGACCACAGTGACGTGCGGCTCATGGCTCACCTCGCCCGGTGCGAGCGGGGGGGACTGAGCGGCGGCGTCTTCGGAGCAGCGAGCCCAACGACAAAGCCACGAGCATCAGGCCGGCCGCTGCACCTCGGGTTGTCCCCGCCAAACGGCAACCGCATCCGCCGCCGCCGGTGGCCAGCCCGAAGGCTCCTTGCTCCTTCTCGATGATCACGCCGGAGTCAGCGCCCGCGTCCGGACTGGCGTCTGCCACGGCCGCGTCGGCGCCGGCATCGCTTTTCATCGTGGTCGGCTTGGTCGAGAAGCAGCTGCCGCCAGAGCAGAATTGCCCCATCGGACATTTCACGCCGGTGCACGGATTGGTTCCGCAGCTCCCGTCCGACGGGTTGCAGTAGCTGCCATCCTGACAATACGTTCCCGAAGCGTCGATGGTGGCGCACATGGGCACGCCGCACTGGTGCGTGCCGTCGCCCTGCAGAATGCAAAATTGGCCGGCCGGGCAATCCCGTCCGCAGCCTGTGGGCTGGCAACTGCCGTCCACGCAGCGCTCTCCCGCTGCGCAGATGACGTTTGCGCAGGAAGCGACGCAAACCGAACCGGTGTAGGTCGCGTTGGGCTTACACACCTGATCCGTGGTGCAACCGGCGCCGGTCAAGGGATCGCACGGGTTATCCACGCAGCCGCCGCTCACGCAGATTTCTCCCTGCGGGCAGCCGAACAAGTAGCAGTCGTTCAGCGGGCGGCACTCCAAGGCATAGGGGCCGGTGGCTACGCAGCCCTCGCCACTCGAACATTGCACGCCGAAGCACGGGCTCTTGCAGCCGTCGAGTCCCTTGCACTCGCAGACCGGGATGGGCCGGCTGCTATCCGGATAGGCGCCCGCGGGGGCGCACTCGATCACGCCGCCAAACCCAATCACGGTTTGGTTGCTGCAGTCGTCACAGGTGGTGAGCCGGACGCAGAAGCTGCCCACCGCTTCACCGGTCCCGCTACGAGTCACCATGCCGTCGCAGCTGAATCCGCCGGGGCAGGGGAACTCACCGCCGGCACAACGCGATGCGCATTGGCACCCGGCTCCCCCGGACACGGCCACGCAGGTTTTGCCGGTGGTACAAAGCGGTTGTTCGCCCGGGCTCGCATCTTCGTCCACCACGCCGTCGCAGTCGTTGTCAAGACAGTCGCAAGTTTCGGGTCGCGGCCTCACGCCGCCCAGGCAGATCACTCTGCCGTTGTCGCAACCGTAGGCACCTTGGCGGCATTCGCCCACCGAGCTGCCGCACGGCTGGCCAATGACTCTGCTCGGGTCGGTCGGATCCGCGGTGCCGCTTATCCCGTCCGGCGGACCGCCCAGCTCGTCGACCATGCCGTCGCAGTCGTTATCCAGGCCGTCGCAAATTTCTGGCGCGGGCCCCACGCCGCCTTTGCAGCTCACCTGTGTCGGGCTGAGCGGGTCGCAAAACGGAACACCCGGGTTGCACAAGCCCTTGTCGCGGACACCCGGAAACGCGGCGGTATCGTACGCCATGATGCAGCTTCCCGTGGTCTGCAAGCCGTCGTCGGGGGTGCCGTCGCAGTCGTCGTCAATGCCGTTGCACTGTTCTGGTGAGGGCTGCACCTCGCCGCTGCACACTTCCTGGTCGTTCTGGCAAATCAGAGTGCCCCGCTGACAGGGGCAGAGCGGCTGTCCTTCGGCAACGCAGGCGGGAAGCAGGGTTCCTCCGCATGGCTGGCCAAAACGTGTCGGGTCGAGACCTTCGTTATTGGTGCCGTTGCAATTGTTGTCCACCGTGTCGCACTGTTCGGGAGCCGGCACTGTGCCGCCCTGGCATGCCCACGCTGCCGCCCCCGGTCCGGTCGGAAGGCAAGTGAGCGTTCCAGGGGTACACGGCGCTACCAGAGTGCCGAGGTCATTACAGGTCGCGCCGGCTGGAACACACCAACTGCCGGTCTTGTAAGTACACGTTTGGGTGGTGCAACCCGAGGCCGGGAGCGGCCAGCAGCCGAAATTCGCGGGCTGGTCGGTCAGCGAGTCATCCGTGATCCCGTTGCAGTCGTTGTCCTTTCCGTCGCAGACTTCGGGTTGCGCGCTGTTCGGCTGATTGCAGTACCGCGCCCCGGCGGCGCATGCCCAAACGCCCTTTTGGCATTCGCCGAGCTCGCTGCCGCAGGGGGCGCCCACGTCGGTGAGGTTTTGCGGCTCGTCGATGTTGCCATCGCAGTTGTTGTCTTTGCCGTCGCACACCTCTGCGGTGGGACCGACATACCCGATGCATTTCAGGACGCCGCCGACGCAGACTTTGGTGCCGGCTTTGCATTCGCCGACGGTTGGGTCACCGGGATTCGGCGTGCAGGACCCGCCGGCGTCGGTCGGGTTGTCGTCGATCTTGCCGTTGCAGTCGTCGTCCTGGCCGTTGCAAGTTTCGGTGAGGATGGTGTTACTGCATGCGCTGAACGTGCCGCCACCCGGCAAGCAGGCGCCCACCGGTTGCCCGGTTACCGGTGTGCAGGTCTTTGTGCCCAAGCAATGAGCGGGCGTGGGCAACCCGCAAGAGACCGGCTGAACACCGTCGTCAATGGTCCCGTTGCAGTTGTTGTCGCAGCCGTCGCAAATCTCGGAGGTCTTGATGCATTGCGCGCAGCCGGGCAGGGTGTAGCTTTGGAGTACTCCTTGGGCGTTGTCGATGAACCCGTCGCAGTCCTGATCCACGCCGTCGCAGGTTTCAGGGACCGGGCAGCTCGGGCACTTGTTATAGCCCTCGTCCTTTATATTGGATGAGAGCGAAGCCACCGTGAGCGTGGTTTCGCAGTTGTTGTCGGCGTTGTCGCAAACTTCCGTGGGGTCGGCGCACAGCCAGTTCTGCTCTGCCACTCCGCCGGTCGCGGGATCCCAGCAGGGCAAAAACCAGGGATCGCCGTCGGGGTTGGTCACAGAATTGATGCTGGCATTGAACGCGGTCAAGCACTTAGTGCGCGTGTCATTGCAGCAAAAGCCCGCGCATGGACTGGGGGAAGCACTGGCGCACAGGCCGGCCTGTGGATTCGGGCAGTTCGTATCTCCGCACATATAAAGGAGGTCATGCCCGGTCTTGTTTCGGTTACACCAGACCCGAAACCCCTCATCGGTGCACCCGTTGCAGTTATCGTCCGTGTTGTTGCACTTCTCCGGCAGGATCGCGCTGGAGACGATGTTGGCGAGCGCTGATGAGAGCTGCTGCTCACCGGTCGCCACCGTGGCGGCTGTGGTCCCTCCCGCCGCAGCGATGGCGTCCGTTCCCGCGAGCGAGCCGCCCACCGCGATCACATAGGTCTTGGCGTACCAGTGGATCTTGTTTCCGCCGGTGCCGATGTCCCAGCCGTTAAGCAGGTTCTGTGCGGCTTGCACCGCCCAGCTGACGTCCGGATTGCTTCCGTTGAGCTCGCACGATTCCTCCCCGTCGGTGATCAGAATGACGTTGACCGACCGGCACGACCGCTCCGTCGTGAGGTCCGTCAGCGGCGTAGTGAAGGTGACGCCCGGTCCCTGCCACTGCGTGGATAGATACCGGTACATATCCCGCAAAATGCCGTTGAGCGGCGTTCCACCGGAGTCCCAGAGCTCCTTGCAATCGCTGCAGATGTTGTCGACCCAGGTGAGGAGGGCGTTCACGTTCGACGGGGTCCGCGATCCGAGCGGCTTCCAATAGTCGTCCAGTTGCAGCGGCACCAGGATGTTCGCTCCAGCGGCAGTGGTTTGGGCCCCCTTGCCGCAGCTGTCGCAGTTGCTTCCAATCGGAAAACAGGCGGTCGGGTGTTGCCCCGTATACAGCGGTGAGATAGTGCAGCCAGCGGCGGGATCCAGGGTGTTGGGGCAACTGGAAGCCGGTGAGCCCGAGACGGTGACTTGCGTCGCATACGTGGAAAGCCCGAAGTTCACCAAGCCCCCGAACGTGGTGATGGTGTTCTTCAGCGCGCAGCGCGCCGTCCCGTTGCGGTCGGGGTAGTAGCCGCAGCGGTTCGCACTTAAAAGCGGCGTCTGGGTTCCCGACATGGAACCCGATGTATCGAACGCCACCATGAAGTACGGCTTCGCCGGCGCCGGCCAATCTGCGGGGTTAGTCGAACGGCATTGCGGAAGCTCTGCCGCGGCCGGACGCGGCGAGGCAACCAGCGTTACCGCCGCCAGTGCAGCGGCGCCCAAGTAACGCAACCAACGCTCACTCGAGTCAGCAAAACCCATCGCGATGTACTCCAAGGACAAACAACGGCAACGTTGATCAATCAGGTTACACTAAAAGCCCCAACGACTTCAATAGCGAATAGCGAGTTTTCCCGCTCGCATGGCTTTTCTCGCCTTTGCCCTTCTCCCTAGGCCCTTTCGCTTCCCTTTTTAGTGTCAGCGGAATCAGCGCTGGGTTAGTCTCACCCGGTGGCTCCTACGTTTGCCGTGATTTTGGCGGGCGGGAGCGGAACCAGGTTTTGGCCTGCCTCGCGCCGCGCCCTTCCAAAACAGCTCCTTCCCATCGCACCGCCCACGGGCGACCCATTTGACGAGCTCGGAGCGAACGACAGCCTGCTCGCGCGCACCGTTCGGCGGATCGGGCCATTTTGCCCGCCAGAGCGCATCCTGGTCGCGACTGGAAAGGACCTCTTGGACCAGACCCGGCGCGCGCTTCCGAGCCTGCCCGCGAGCTCCTTTTTGGCGGAGCCGTTTCCGCGCAACACAGCCGCCTGTATCGCTTGGGCGACCGCGGTCATCGCCCGCGCGACACCGCAAGCCCTGGTCATGGCTTTGCCGTCAGATCATCACCTGGTTGACGTCCGGCTGTTTCACAGCACCCTAGAGCGAGCGCTCGAGTCGGCCGAGGGCGGCCTCATCACCACGGCGGGCATTCCACCTACGCGGCCGGAAACTGGCTACGGGTACATCGAGCTCGGGGGCGAAATCGAACCAGGCCTGCACCGAGTGGCGCGCTTTGTGGAAAAGCCGAGCCTGCCGGTCGCCGAGCAGTACGTGTCGGGCGGAAACCACGTGTGGAATAGCGGCATGTTCTTTTTCCGGGCAGATGTTTTACTAGGGGCAGTCGCTCGACACATGCCGGACCTCGCTCGAGGCCTAGCGCGGATTGACCAGGCTGCCGCCGTTGGACCGGAGCGGGAGGAAGCCGAAACCACACGCGTGTTCGAAGCTCTGGAGGCGGTGAGCATCGACTACGGTTTGATGGAGAAGCTAACCGAGTTGAACGTGGTCACCGCAAGTTTTGGCTGGACCGACCTCGGCAGCTGGGCGAGCGTTTGGGAGCTCGCGCAAAAAGACGAGCTCGGCAACAGCGCCCCGGCCGATGTTTTACTGATGGAAGCGGAAGGAAATCTGGTGCGCGACCTCGGCGGTAAGCCAAGAGTAACGGCGCTGGTCGGGGTTCGCGACCTCTGCGTGATTCAAACTGACGACGCGCTCCTCATCATGCATCGCGAGCGAAGCCAAGACGTCCGGCTGGTGGTCGACGAGCTGCGCCGTCGAGGCAAGGACGACTACTTGTAGCTCTTCCGCTCGCACTTGTAGTCGCCGACCAGCCAGTAGCTCCTCTGACAATCGACATCTACGTTTTCGGTGTGCGGGGGCTTTTCGGGCTCGGTGAGCGTGGTTTGAAACGTGAACGAGGCCTGGATGGGATTTCGCGAGCCGTGGGTTATCTGGGCTGAGCACTTTTGCCCCCTGCAGGCGGTGGACTCCGCCAGTGCCCTCACCGCCGAATCGTCGCCGAATACGTTGATGAGCCCAGCGACGGTCACTCCGATGCAGAGCAGGGTGACGGTGGTGCGCAAGATGCTGGAACGGCGCTCGGACATGGATGTGCCTTTCTATCCCGGCCCGCAAATCTCGAGCTCGTAGAACGGGGGCGGCCGGTCTTTGGCCCACCATAAACCGGCGCCTACATTGATCAGGTGCTTGGAGAGAATACCGCGATAATAGGACCCATTGCGCACGAAGATGTCGGAATCGGTGCGGGTGGTGTCGCAACGGTCGCGAAGGTCCGCGCGGGTGGTGATTTCTACATAGACGAGTCCGCGCGACATGGCGGCGATATTGGCGACCGCAGGCGCGACATCGGGGTCCGGTAAATATTGGAGGACCCCCTGGCAAACGATTAGGTCGTGCTTCTTGCGATCGCGCCAGCGGGCAATGTCACGATGCAAGTAACCATATTTCTTGCACATTGCCTGGCTCACTTCCGTGCCGCTGTATTGCACGCCCTTTTCATTTTTTTCGATCCAGTGTTTCCAGAGGCCCACGCCGGCGCCGATATCTAAGACGCTTTTGATTTCGAGGTGGTTCCAGCGGGCAAAGGAAAAAACGTACTGAGCGAGCTCACTGTGTTCTTCCGGAGAGACCACCCGGGTCTTGGGCGACTCGTAAAAGCGCTCGTAGTAAGCTTCATCGAAGCGCCGAAACCGGTCCATCCCACCATCTTATGCTGAACGGCTCGGTGCTTTTGAAGGTCCCATGGCGCCGGGCGTCTCCGACGGCCCTAGCTCGGCCCGGGGTCAGCCGGACCGGAGCCCCCCGGACTGCCTGCGTTGCCCTTGGGACAGTCCTTATTGCAAGTATGCGCATCTTGGAATATACCGTAGAACGTGGTCCTGGCGCATCCCGGACAAGAAGAGCGCTGGCAGCTCTATAAGTTGCTGAGCGATCCCCTGCGGCTGCGCCTCTTGGCCCTGGCCGCCGAGGAAGAGCTGGCGGTGGGGGAGCTGGCCCAGCTCCTGGGCGAGGCCCAGCCCAACGTTTCCCGACACGCCGCTCCACTGCGGCAAGCGGGGCTGCTCTCCGACCGGCGGCAAGGCACGCGCACCTTGATCCGTTTGGCGGATAGCGCGGCGGGCGACGCGGTGGTTGCCGACGCGTTGGGCGCCGGCAAAGAACTTTGTACAGAGGACGGAAGTCTGGCGCGGGTGCGGGAAGTAATACGCGGCCGAGACGCTCGCACGCGGGAGTTTTTCTCCAGGCCCGGCAAGCCCAAAGAACCGCCCCCGCTGGCAAAGGAGCTACCGGCGTATTTGTCCGCGATGTCCAGGCTCGTGAGCAGGCGCTCGCTGGCTCTCGACGCGGGGACCGGGGACGGAACCTTGCTGGACCTTTTGGCGCCGCTCTTCGAGCGAGTGGTTGCGCTCGACCGAAGTGAGGCGCAGCTCGGCCGGGCTCTTTTCAGAATTCGCGCGCGCGGCTATGAAAACGTCGAGCTGGTGTGCGGCGAAGTCGACGGGCCGGAGGTGCGGTGCGCCGTCGGAGAAGGCGCCGACGCGGTGGTAGCGCTTCGCATGCTGCATCACGCTCCACTTCCACGCGACACGCTGGCCTCCCTGGCGAGCTTGCTTCGGAGCGGCGGTCAATTGTTTGTCATCGACTACTGCCGTCACGACGACCCGAACCTGGAAGAGCAGGCCGACGTGTGGATGGGGTTCGAGCCGGAGGAGCTCGAGGCGTACGCGAGCGCGGCCGCTCTGGTGGACATCCGGGTGGTGCCGCTGGCGCCGGGCCTTTTGCAAGGTGCTCCCGACGCGCACGTGGGGTGGCAAGTGCTCGCCGCGCGCCGCCCCGAAGAATCATCGGTGGGGGTTAGACTCGAAAGGAAGCGAAGATGACACAAACTGCACCCATAAACGACGCATCGATGCCGGAGGGCGCGCGACAGGAGAAACGTCGACAAGCGAGCTTGCCCACGCAGCAGACCGAGAGCTACCGGGTGCGCGACATCAGCTTGGCGGATTGGGGGCGCAAAGAAATCGAGATCGCCGAAACTGAGATGCCCGGCTTGATGACGCTTCGAGAAGAGCATGCTGCACAACAGCCGCTCCGCGGAGCGCGCATCGCAGGCTGTCTGCACATGACCATCCAGACCGCGGTGCTCATCGAAACTCTCCAGGCCTTGGGCGCGGAAGTAACCTGGACTTCCTGCAATATTTTTTCCACCCAAGATCACGCCGCCGCCGCCATAGCCAAGAGCGGTGTGCCCGTCTTCGCCTGGAAAGGCGAAACTGAAGAGGAGTACGACTGGTGCTTGGAAAAGCAGCTGTCTGCCTTTTCCAAAGGCAAGGCCCCGAATTTGATTCTCGACGACGGCGGGGACCTGACGCTTTGGGTACATGGGCGCCACCCCGAGTTGTTCGAGGGTCCCGATCGCATCCGTGGCCTCAGCGAAGAGACCACCACCGGAGTCCGCCGACTCTACGAGATGTTCAGTAAGGGCACCCTCAAATGCCCGGCCATGAACGTCAACGACTCGGTTACCAAGAGCAAGTTCGATAATACCTATGGCTGCCGTGAATCACTGACCGACGGCATCAAACGCGCCACCGACGTGATGTTTGCGGGCAAAGTCTGCGTGGTGGCGGGCTTCGGCGAAGTGGGCAAGGGTTGCGCCCAAGCCATGCGCGGGCTCGGAGCGCGGGTCTTGATCACCGAGATCGACCCCATCTGTGCGATGCAAGCCGGGATGGAGGGCTACCAGGTGACAACCATGGCCGAGGCCGCACCCATCGCGGACATTTTCGTCACCGCCACCGGTTGCTGCGACGTGGTGCGCGGAGAGCACATGCGGGCGATGAAACACGAGGCCATCTTGTGCAACATCGGGCACTTCGACAGCGAGATAGACATCGCATGGCTCGAAAACCATCCGGACATTCGCGAGGAAAACATCAAGCCGCAGGTCGATCACTTCATTTGGCCCGACGGCAAAAAGCTCATCGTCCTCGCCCGCGGACGGCTGGTGAACCTCGGATGCGCCACCGGACACCCGAGCTTCGTGATGAGCACCAGCTTCACCAATCAGGTGCTGGCGCAAATCGCACTGTTCACGCAGGACTTCCCCCTCGGTGTGCATCTCTTACCCAAGCAGCTCGACGAAAAAGTGGCGCGACTGCATTTACCCAAGCTCGGAGTGAAGCTCGACCAGCTCAATCAGAAACAAGCCGACTACTTGGGAGTGAACATCGACGGGCCGTACAAGCCGGCGCTGTACCGCTACTGAGAGGTTTGCGACTGGATGAGCACGTCTGCGATGCGAGCCCCGGCCATGCGATAGTCCTCCCGGGTCAATACCCTTTCCCGCGCGAGCGCATACGGTGTCTCAAAAACCAATCCCAATACTCCCAACTCTCTGCGAACAAAGTTGGCGAAAGTCGCTGACGGATCCCAGCGCGACGCGTACAGGGCCACTCGATCGAAGGGAGGGGCGGCAAGCTCGGCTCCCAGGGATTGTGCAAATCGCTCGGTCCAGCGCAGCGCTAGTTCGCGGTAATGGGGCTGGTCCCAGCTCGGCACGTACGCGTAGATCCCGGCTGCCTCGCAATATCCCGGGGCGTGGAGGTCCAGCGCGAGCAGCGGTTGGCAGCTCCTGCGCCAGTGATAAAGGTCATTCTGCAAGACGAGCACTTCGTGGCGCATGGGAGGAGTACCCCAAGCGCGATTGACGTCTATCGGGAAGCGATCCTTTCCGTAAGCGCCTTCTTCGACGCCGTCGAGGTCTACGAACGGCACTGCCCAGACCAGCGGCGCTCGCTCGGATTGCTCTGCAAGGCGACGTAAAAGTCCATCCAGAACCCACGAACCCGGCGTTTCGCCGGCGTGCTGGCGCGCGCAGAGGTACACTCCGGGGCGGCTCCCGCCGGGCGTGCCGTAATCATTTGTGAGCCGCAAAATGGGTCGCCCCGCTTGTGAGACGCCGATCGAATCGGTTCGCCATGCCTTGCCGGTGTCCGAAAGCGTCTCTTGGAGTTGTGGAATGCCGTACGGAAAGCACGCAGCGAGGTCGAACCAGGGGCTAGGTGCATCCACTACCCAACTGAGGTCGACTCGCCCGTCTTCGTGACCCTCAACGGTTCCAGCCGGCAAGCGACACCAATCGATATTGGGGGTACGGAAGACGGGGCGAATGTTTGCCTGGCTGCTTCCCGCGCCCAGCATGGTCGCACAGTGCTTCAGTCGGATGCGGACATTGCCTTTCAGTTGGCTCTCAGCCACGACTCGCACACAAAACCACAGGCTTTCGGTGCCCCCCATCGGGTGCGCGGCGAAGCTTACACACGGAATTTCGTCCTCGACCGAAAGCGTGACGTCGCAAGCATTTCCGTGGGGGATGGATGTATCGACTCGAAGGGAGCTCATTTTCAACCAGCTTTGCCCGCTCGAAGCGCCGAGCGCATTCGTGAGCAAAGTATGCATCGCGCCACGGTAAGGAATCGAGGCTCATCCGGGAACGGAGCGCGCTTCGGACTACCCGGTCGGAGGCTCTGGCGCCCGGCACTAGGTGTGGCCGCCAAAGCGTCGGTGGCTCGAATCGGCCCCAAGACCGCCCGGAGGAGGCAGGTCCGTCCCCATCCCGGCGTGGGCAAGGCGGCGTGATTTGCCGAAGCGTTAGACGGTCGCCTCCATCAGCTTGGAAAGCGCGCACAGGTCTGCTACAGCCGCCTCGCGCCCGGCGGGACCTCGCGCAACAAAGCTCGCGGTTTCCCTTGCGGTTTTCCCGAGCCGGGTCCTGCCTGAGTAGAAGGGTATAGCGATGCGATTTGGGTTTTCGATGAAAAGATCTCAGGGTCATGAGAAGAGCTCAAAGGGCAAGCTCGCCGGTGCGCTGTCGTTGATTTCGACAGGGCTCTTGGCGAAGCCGAGCTGGGCGTTAGGCCCGGGCGCGGACGCCGGCCATCACGGCGGCGAGGCAAACCTGGTGCTCCCGGACCTGGACAGCGTGACCATGCTCGGCATGAGCGGTCGCTCGCTTCTGCTCTGGGGGCTGGTGGTGACGTTCTTCGGCTTTGTTTTTGGTTTGGTATCGCTGCTCAGGATCAAGCGCTTACCCGTCCATCGCTCGATGGCCGAAATTGCAGACCTCATCTGGGAAACCTGTAAAACGTATTTGATTACGCAGGGGAAGTTCCTGCTCCTGCTCGAGGTGTTCATCGGCTCCATCATCGTCTTTTATTTTGGCGCTCTGCGGCACTTCGAACCGCTCAAGGTGCTCATCATTTTGGCCTTCAGCCTGGTGGGAATCGGCGGAAGCTACGGGGTTGCCTGGTACGGCATCCGCATCAACACCTACGCCAACGCGCGCACCGCATTTGCAAGCCTCGGAGGCCGGCCCTATCCGGTGTACGACATTCCAATCAGAGCGGGCATGAGCATCGGGATGCTCCTCATCAGCGTGGAGCTGGTGATGATGCTGGCTATTTTGCTGTTCGTTCCTGGCGATTACGCGGGCCCCTGCTTCATCGGCTTTGCAATCGGCGAATCGCTTGGGGCCTCGGCGCTCCGCATCGCAGGCGGCATCTTCACCAAGATTGCTGACATCGGGTCGGACCTGATGAAGATCGTTTTCAAGATCAAAGAAGACGACGCGCGTAACCCCGGAGTCATCGCCGACTGCACCGGCGATAACGCGGGCGACTCGGTGGGGCCAAGCGCCGACGGATTCGAAACCTATGGGGTAACCGGCGTCGCGCTCATCTCGTTCATCTTGCTGGCGGTGCCCGACAAAGTGGTCCAGGTTCAGCTCCTGGTGTGGATTTTTTCCATGCGCATCATGATGGTGATTGCGAGCGGCGCCTCCTACCTGCTCAACGCTGTGATCCAATCGGCGATGCATTCCAAGGACACCCATTTCAACTTCGA